>JAOZIC010000030.1:1762-8107 GCA_026014605.1 Candidatus Bathyarchaeota archaeon | reverse complement strand
CCCATGTTTTCTTGGGTGGGTTTTAGGTCTGTGTTAACTGACCCGTTTAATACATCCCCTAACACTACGTCTGATCTAGCAGGGCACGCTAACAGTTTACCCGACGGGTTGATGGCAACATACAGTTTTCCTGCATGGCATATCTTCGGCGCTTTTCCATCAAAGTAAGCATCAAACCCTTTCAGAAACTGTGCAGGCACAGCCAAAAAACTCGAATCAGACTGTTTAACATCAAGTAAATAATCCATGAGCTTGGAAACTTGCTGCTTTGTTGGCCTATCCTCAACTGGGAGCGGATACGGGTGCATGGGTTGAACCTGAACAAAATCCACCTTGCTGTGAAGTTCTTGAATAAACTTGGGCAGTATGTCGATGTTGTATTTTGTTGCAACACTGTTTGTGCCAACTTTCACGCCGTGACTCTTCAGTAACCGTATTGCTTTGGTTGCTTTCTCGTAGGTTCCTGCTACGCCTCTGATTTGGTCATGAACCTTCTGTGGTCCATCTAACGAAACTACTACTGTGTCAAAAACGTCCGCAACTTCTTTGATTCTGTTTTCGTCCAACAGCGTCCCGTTAGTGTTCATGCTAACCAAGCAACCGTATGAGGCTACTCGTTTGGCTAGAACAATCAAATCTTTGCGTAACAGTGGCTCGCCGCCGCTTAAATCAAAAAATGGAACACCCAAACTGCATACTGCGTCTATTGCGGCTAGGGCATCTTTTGTTGACAGTTCTGGGATGGGGTGTTTCCACCATTCACAAAAGACGCACCGCATGTTACATCTGCCTGTTACGTTGTATGACGCAAAAAGAGGAGCCGACTTTTTTGCTTTGTACTTAAGAAACCCTTTTAGTACCTTGGTGGCTACTTGGCTGGTTTTCATGTTTGCTCCCCAGTTTGATGTATAATAAAAAATAGAGAAAACACTATGCTGGCTGGTTTTTTTGTTGCATGCGCTCATACATCTTTTCTAATGTCCAACGAAGGGACGACTTGAGCTCCCTTGCCCTTTCCGGTCGAACATTTCTTATCGTAATCTGCTTGAGCACATCTCCATCCTGTTTAATGCTAAACGCCAAAATCTTGTCCGGAGTTAACTGACCTTTGCTGGCGTCTTCGCGGTCTTTTTCTTGCATCTTTGCCAAAACACGGTCAACAAAAAACGACCTAAACGGCGGAAGCGATACATCAAAGGTTTTATCAGTTGGAAAAACTATCTGCACGGTGTCTTTGTCAGCAAAAATTTCTGCTAAAACATCACCCGTCACAGTTTTCAGTGGAACACCCCTTCGTTGAGGCGCAGCCGCAGGGGATGGCGTTACCACTGGCTTTGGCGCTGTAACTGGTTTAGGTGCAGGCTGAACCTGTGGTTGAGTTTGGGGGGTGGCGGGTTGTTGGACTTCGGCTCTTTTGAAGCTTTGGCTTACTAGGGTGGTGTCGATTAGGCTGAGTATCAGTTTTTGTTCTTCTAGTTCTGATTGTAGTTTCTGGATGCGTTTCTCTACAATTTCTCGAAGTTGCGCAGCTTTTTTTATTCGCTCTTTATCTTCGTTTCCGCTCATTGTATCTTCCCTCTAACCATTATCAGATGTGTTCAAGCCATGTGAACAGGACATTACTACATTATGATGTATGAAGCATGCCCTTTTAAATTTGGTTTATCTTCAGAAACGTAATTCCAAACAAATTTTAAGGCGTCTGTGGGTATATTGGCGATTGGTTGGGGGCTGTTTTGATGTTGCCTAAAGTGGTTTTACACAACTCAGTTAGTTTAGATGGTTCACTTACAAATTTTGAGCCAAACCTTCAAGTGCACTACAGTCTTGCAGGAAGATTCGAGTCTGATGCTCATTTAGTTGGCTCAAACACCATGAAAGTTGGTGTTGAACTGTTCAATGTTTCTGTTCCGTTGGAAGAAGAATCGGATTTTAAAAAACCAAAACGAGACCCAAACCTTCCGTACTGGTTTATCCCCGACACTAAATGTGTTTTAATGGGTATTCTTCACACTTGCAGACGTCTTGAGTACTGCCGAGACGTTGTTGTATTGGTTTCAGAGCAAACATCTCAAGAATATGTGGAGCATCTTGTGGAAAGAAACTACGACTATCATGTAGTTGGAAAAGACCATATAGACCTGAAACGTGCGCTTAGCTTGATTTCAGAAAAATATGGTGCAAAAACGGTTTTGGTTGACGCTGGTCGAATACTTGGTAACCTGCTTTTAAACCAAGGCTTAGTTGACGAAATCAGTTTGCTTGTTCACCCCGTGATTGTTGGAACTAAATCTTACAACATCTTTGAAGAAGTTAACAACCTTAACCTAGAGTTGATAAAAAACGAAACATTCGACAAAAACCTTGTCTGGTTAGTTTACCGCGCTAAATGATATCCGTGTTCGTTAGCCGTCTATTTTTTTGAGTTGACTTCTGTACATCTCAATTACTTCTTCGGTTGTTGTCGCATCCTCGGCGGCTTTATCTATTCTGTATTTGCCCGTGAACCTTGGAAACCGTATAGCAACGCCGCTGTCTTCGCGGATTACGTTCATCGCGCAGGTGTGCACTGGGCTAAGCGTCATTTCTGCGCCCCTGATTTCTATAACAACTGAAGGCTCAAACCAAACATCCATATCAAGCATAGAATTAACTCGGGAATGTTTGTGACTGATTCTGTGTTTATTCAACAGCTCCGGCAGTTTTTGAAGGTCAGCATCGGTGAACCCTGTGCCCACTTTGGTAACTGTCTCAAAGATGTCCTCGTCGGGGTTGTAAGCCGCCAACAGAAACGTCCCATAGGTTCCCGCACGTTTTCCTCTACCGTGCAGGGCTCCAACTACTACCAAGTCTACGGTGTCGGTCATTTCGGTTCGGTAGTCACGTTTGTATTTTATCCAAAGCCAACCCCGTGCTCCTGCTTGGTAAACGGAATCGTCGTTTGTCGATTTGCACATTATGCCCTCGCTTCCGCCTTCAACGGTTTTTTCAAAAAACTGTTCAAGCTGCTCAGGGTTTGTTGCAACGATGCTTTGGGCTACTTGGATATGCTTAGTTTCATCAATAACATGTTTGAGTTGCTCGTGGCGAATAGGGTAAGGCTCATAGGTCAGGTCGTTTCCGTCCACGTACAGAACCTCAAACACAAACAATGTGATGGGGTGTTCTTGCATGGCTTGTTGTATTCCATATTTTCGTCTGCGGTGCATAAGTTCCTGAAACGGTTTCATTTCACCAGTTTGAGCATCAACCGCAACCGCCTCGGCTTCGATGATTGCTTCTTTTGCTTTAACATGGTTACGGATATACTCGACACCGTCTGGATACTGCTCGGTTATGTTTTCCAGTCTGCGCGAAAACAAAACCACCTTATCGCCCATTTTATGAGCTTGAACACGCTCCCCGTCGTACTTGTATTCGGCTATGCATTTTCCTCCAAGCTTTTCCAAAATATCCTCAGAAGAGCTAAGCCGCTCTGCAAGCATGGGACGAATCGGCTCTCCGGGCATTACTTTGAATTTTTCGATTCCTTCCAGTCCTTGGTTTGCTACTACTTTTGCGACTCTGCCAAGGTCAGAACTAATATTGTATGCCCTTTCCAGTTGAATACGGGTTTCTTTTCCGCCACCAAAAGCTATTGCCAAACCGTCAAGCACGGTCATGTCTGCGATTCCTAGCCGCAGGCTGCCTGTTACTGTTCTTACGATGTATTTTGCTTCGCTTGGGTTTGCGTCAGATAAAAGCCCCGCCAACAAGGATAGTTTAAGGTCTACAGAGCCTGAACCCGTGGAGTTTGCTATTTTGTCTAGGGTTTCGTAGACTCTTTGCACGGTTAGGGGTGTTGAAAAGAATGTTGACTGGGCTTTTTTGTTCATGAACTTTTGAGTTGTTTCTCCGAGGTCTCCCGTTTTTTGCAGGTCTTTTTCTATGGCTTTTTCTGAGTAACCTGACGCTTTTGCTACTGCACGTAATGCCAGTTTTTCTGCGATTCCGATTTCTATTCCAACAAAGTCTGGGTACAGTTTGCCTTGTGTTAAGTAAACAATTTTTTCGATTAAATCGGTTCGCGATTCGTTAAGCAGTTCAACTAGGTAGTCTGTCATTTCTAGCCTTTTTGTTGTTGCCTCGATTTTTTCGTAAGCCTCAGCGATACGGGAGTACTTCAACTGAAAACGTCCTCACAACTAAGATGAGTTGCGAAGATATTAATTTTTAAAACAAATCTTTCCCTTAAGGAACGCGCGTTATTTGAATGCCACAAGATGCAAGTCTGCGGCAACATACACTTTTTCACCATCTGCAACTGGTGGAAGAATATAATGCTCAAACTGTTGTTGCTCAAGCATCTCTCCTGTTGATTTGTCCAGAATCCAAAAATCGTTGAATTCTGTTGACAAAAAGACATTGTTTTCTGACATTGCAAAATAAAAGTCCGCGTTTAAGTGACCTGCTTCACCACTACCTGAGAATTGACGTGCCCAAACGATACTTCCATTATCTAAATCTAAGCTACACAAAAAACCAACATACTCATCGGTCTCTTCTTGGACAAATGCACCCAATTGTGTCTTAACCGCAAAACCAGCAATTGCTCTTCGGTTTTGAGTATCAATTTGTACAGAACATCCTTTGAGTGGTCTATCAGAATTAACAAATGAAATAATGTTGTCGTTGTCGATATAGGTTTTCCATGCTTGTTTTCCATTTGACATGTTGATTGCGTAAACATTTCCCTTATTTGTTTCAAAAAGTAGTAAATTGTTGATGGTTGTTGTTGGATTAATAACTGATTCTCCAACATTGTAACTCCAAAGTAACGCCCCTGTGTTTTCGTTTAAACTAATTACTTCTGTTTGTGTTCCTGTTCCGTTAGTCAAAATGACTTGCCCTTTGTATAGCGTTGGTGGACCGGGAATGTAATCGCTGATGCGAACGCTCCAGATTATGGTTCCCGTGTTTGGGTTAAGTCTACAAATGTAATATCCATCAAAAATTACGCCAGCAACAGCAAACACCCTGTTTTCTTCAAAAGCCCAACCAATCAGTGAGTTAGGGGCAGTTACGTTTTTGCCTTGTCCGTAACTTTTTTCGTATTCCCAAAGAAGTTCTCCTGTTGTAGCATTGAACACGTTAAAACTGTATGCTGTAATGTAAAGTCTGTTCTCCAAAACCGTGATGTTAGAAGGCGCTTTGTTGTCCCATGTAGAATCATGTTGCGTATGTGCACTCCATTTGAATTGTCCACTTTTAGAGTCTATCGCTCCAACTTCTCCTGCGGCTTTGCCTCCATACACCATACTGTTGGATGCAGTTACGCCTTCTCCCCAATATGCTCCTATGCTACCTTGCCAATTCTTGTTACCATATTCTGTTCCATAACTACATATGTTTCCCGAAATGTCTATGATGTACACTTTTCCATTGTTCACAGCTAATCCTGTGGCAAAATTTTCGATTCTGTTTTGCCAGATACTATACTCTGATTCTACGCCATCATCATTATCAAATAGAACAAACAATGAAGCTGCTAACAGAATAACCAAAAACACAACAATTATCACTATAATGCGCCTGTTCACGGTGCATAACCCCACTAATATTTTACTTGTTATAGTTTTTAGTTATTTCGAATAATAGTTGACTACTGAAAAATAGTGATTGTCTTTACTATGTTAATGAATTCTATTTCAACAATTGTGACCTATTTTTTGGCAAGCAACAATAGTCCACAGAAAATGTTTAGGGCAGCTACCAAACCCAAAACTGTGATGAACAGGGGGTTCAAAAGCATGTCCACGGACGTTGAGATGCTGTAAACTGAGAACACCGTAACAAAGATTCCAAACGCCATCATCACAAACGAGAAGTATCTGCCTACGATGTCTGCGCCTTTGAAAACGTCTAGGGCTTCTGTTCCTGTTGTGTCCTTAAAGATTGGCTCTTTTTTCGGAATAAAGTCTGGTGCGCGAACAGAAATCTGCTTTTCTTTTCGTTTTTTTGGCAACCTATCCAAACCACCATTTACTATACTTTTGTTTTCTAATCAATTTTACGTGAAGACGCAAATATGTTAAAGATGCCTCCAACAATGGAAACCAAACCAACAACTACTGCGATAAGCTGAACTGAAGGCGGCATAACCGCAAACGAAAGCAGAATTATCAGTAATCCTGCGCCAAAACATACGCCTCCAACAGCAACCCGCAGGCGGTTAAAGTCGATTTCACGTTTCACCATTCGTAGATAATACGTAACAGAAACTATCGCAACCATACCCAAACTGGACAGCAAAGCGCTTTCGGCGTTAACGTCCCTTAATATAATCGGGAACGCCAACAACAAAAC
>JAOZIC010000030.1:0-1662 GCA_026014605.1 Candidatus Bathyarchaeota archaeon | reverse complement strand
AAACGACCCAACAATTAGTGTTGTTGCTTCTTCTACTCCCCGTATGGCTAGGATTACTAGAATTATAACGATTCCAACTATCAAAACCGAAGCATTTGCTAACACAAGGTCTTGGATTGTTGGAGAAAACACCGAAAACAAAACTCCAAGCTGGTTAACAAAAACCACCGCTGCAAGTGCTCCACCAAAAACAGACGCAAGCCACCTGATGGTGCCCGCCATGAAGCTGATAAACCCGCCAAACGCCACCTTTGTGTATGTATATTCGCCTCCGACTTCAGGTATGGCTGCGCTTAGTTCGCTGTAGCTGAGCATTGTTATCAAGTTGATGATTCCACAAAAAAACAGGGCAGAAATCATGCTGGGTCCAGCCAAATCAAAATACGCGTAATTAAGCAACGCAAAAATCTCAAACCCGATGGCGCCGCCTAATCCCATGATAATCGCGCTGACCAGTCCATACTTTTTTTCGTCACCCAACATCTTCTCCTCCTTTATAGCTCCCGTCCTTCACGGATCAAAAACAGTCCATTTAGTATCGAAAAAACGCCAAACAAGATTAAAACCAAAACACAAATTGGCAAAAGCTCAGACGGCAAACTGAAAACTGCCTGCAAATCAATTACTTCAAGAAACAAAACAACAGCAAAAAAGGCTGATAACAAGCCTATGATTGCCTGAGTGAAACCCGCAACTGCTCCTATCCATCTTCTGTTTACCATAACCTGTTTTACCTCCTCCAGAGCAGTATTCCCGCTACTACGTCAATTACGCCAACTACCAAAAGAAGCGTTAAAACTAGACCTTGAATGTTCTCTGTTTCAATTACGGTCATGTCTATCAAGTTAAAGTAGCTGATAACAACAATCGCAGCTACAACAATTCCAACAAAAATCAAAAAACCGCCTAACGCAACAGCAAACCTGTTTAACTTTTTTGAAACATCAAACACGATTGTTTTCCCCATTTATGCATCTAAAGCGGTTCCCTACCCATTACCGCAACTTCAGATGTGATATTCTGAGCATCTTATCTCTTTTTATTTGTTTTTACATTTAAGACTTCAGAAAACCAGTGTAAATTAACCATGCTTTTGCGGCAAAGAAGACGTTTCTCAGGTTTTTGGCAAGTTATCAAGATTGTTGCAACAAAATTTAAGAACCACAGCCAACGTTGAACATGCTGGAGCGATATTATGCCCTGCACAGTATTAGTTTGTGGATTTTTCGGAGACACCGGAAAAGGAAAAATGATTTCATACTTAGCCATAAAAGACAAAACCGCAGTAACCGCACGAGCTGGGGTTGGACCCAACGCTGGTCACACCGTGGTTTTTGAAGGAAAAACATACAAACTCAGAATGCTGCCAAGCGCGTTCACTGCTCCTGACTGCCGCTTGCTTATTGGTCCAGGAGTTTTAGTTAACCCAGATATTCTCAGAAAAGAAATAGTTGACCTTGGGGCTGAAGGCAGAGTTGGCATCGACCCTCAATGTGCAATTATTGAGCCCAAGCACATGGAAGCAGACAAAAAAGGGTTCCTTGCCCAGAAAGTCAAATCAACAGGTTCTGGTTCAGGTCCATGTAACGCTGACCGTGTAATGCGAGTTGCTAAACTGGCAAAAGATTTTCCAAACCTAGAAGAATACCTTGTTGATGTTCC
>JAOZIC010000107.1 GCA_026014605.1 Candidatus Bathyarchaeota archaeon | reverse complement strand
GACGGTGGAAAGACTACCTTTACGGAGAAAGATTCTACATCATACTAAGCTTTGTCGCAAAAACAATACTTTCGTGGCTAGTATTCATCGGAATCTTCGCACCGTTCTAACAAAACAAGCTTCAGGAAACTGAAGCAACCCCCCATTTTTGTAACAGCCAAAATCAAGGAGACTTCAAACCAACTTCTTTAGTAACCTGTAGAAGTTTTACAACAACCAAAGAATCACTTTTTTCAGTTAGTGAATCCCACCCATCTTCTTTATTGAAACCATGCGCCGCAAGAAAATTAGAAGATAACTTTTGTTTTCCTTCATTTGCAATCTTTTGAAGCGCCTTGGCTCGTTCATTTGAATCTGTTACGACTTTAAGTGAACCTTGCAAAACCACAAATTGGTATTCGCTTAAGTCTTCAGCGTATTGTTCGATTTCAACGCATACACGGTTGTCTTCTTTGAGTAGCTTCATTTTCTTTCCGTAATCGGCAAAATGGAAATACAAAACCCCATCCATAACGACGTACTGAAAAGGAGCGATGTGTGGGTACGGGTCGCCTTTGAAGATGATACGGCAAAGTTTCTGATTTTTGATTAGTTCCCAAATTTCTTGTTTACTCATTTTTGGCAACTTGAAAACAGCCAAAACAAACCCCAAACAGGTTATGGTTTGTAAGGTAATTGAATTTTGTGACCAACTGCTCAGAATAACTTAAAAGAACAAAGCTACAGAAAGCAACACAATGCAACTACACGTCTAACAGTGAGCGATTGTGCAAAACAACACACCAAGAACTCCAAGGGGCAAACCGCCTCAAATAACAGCGAAAACCAAGGTTTACATAGTGATTGTTGCGTTGGTTCTTTGTGCAGTTAAAACAGTGATTCCATTCCCATACGTAAGTAAAGCGTGCATGTTAGGTTACAAGGCAGGTTGTTCGTTCACGCCCATAAGCACAGTGATTCTCGTTGGCATGATTTTAGTAACATACGTTGTAGCCAAAAAGAAGAACATCATATAACTGCAGCAATCTACATAATCGGCGCAGTAGCAACATTTGTTGTTGCCAAGAGGTTTGGTGCAATATGACCCCAAAAACAACCCAAATTTTTTACTTTTCCATAAGCGGCAACTCTTTGGCACTGGCATGGGACATATCAAAAAGAATTGACGCAGAACTGATTAGCATACCGTCCGTGTTGGATAAAAAAACTATAACTCCTGATGCAGATGCGGTAGGTATTGTTTTTCCAGTTTATTACGCATCAAACGGCTACGGCATCCCACTGATAATAGAACGGTTCATCAACAAACTGGAAGGCATCGACTCAAAGTACGTTTTTGCGGTTTGCACACACTCAGGCATGGCGGGTTCAACAATCGAAAAACTACAAAAGCTAATCAAAGCTCGTGGGGGCGAACTTGCCGCAGGATTCTCGTTAAACATGGGAAGCACAGATATGCCCAAAGAGAAACAGCAAAAACTTTTGCAAAACCAGAAAACGAAAGCAGAAACCATCAGCGCATATGTTCTTGCTCAAAAAAAGGGCAAATACGAAACCCGTGGCATACTACGCAAGATAGCTTATGCACTTCCGCTTCATCTTTTCATTAAACCTGTGTTTTCAAGAAGGTACAGAAAACTGTCAAACATTAAACAGCACCTGCCGTTTATTGAACTTGTGCAGTTTGCGGATAGAAGTTATCAAGTTGACCCACAAAAATGTAAAGGCTGCGGCATTTGTGCCAAAGTTTGTCCAGTAGATAACATAAAGATGGTTGATAACAGACCAGAGTGGCAAAACCACTGTGAGACTTGTTATGGGTGTTTCTTGTGGTGTCCAAACGAGGCAATCTCCGGAGAGATAGTCTCATACAACGATAGGAGACACCATCCAGATGTTGGTTTGTCAGACGTGATTAAGGGTGATTAAGCTAGTTGGGCTAGTATTTCTTCGCGTTTGAATGTTTTTACACCAATCCGAAAAACAGCCAAATCAACAACACCAAAAACGCACGTAAGAACTGCAATTATTACGGGTCCAAAGATTACAGCACCCGCGACCTGTCCGAACACCATTGCAAGGATTGGAAGTATCAAAATGGCGCTGATTTGTTGGGCTTCTCGGAATCCTTTGACTTTTGAGGATACTACAACGGTTAGTCCTATGCTTGCAAGAGCAACAGTTGGAGCCAAACAGAAAATTAGCAAAATCCAATCAAGGTTTGGAAGCAACAGCGCTCCATTGAAGAGACTAAAGGAAAGCAAATCAAACAATACTGAGTAAACCGCAAACGAAAGAACGGTTATAGCCATTGATGGAATAAATGAGACTAACATTTTTCCAAAAAACAGCTCACTGTCCGATATCGGCGTAGCCAAGAGTGCTTCTATGGTTTTTCGTTCTTTTT
>JAOZIC010000072.1 GCA_026014605.1 Candidatus Bathyarchaeota archaeon | reverse complement strand
TTTTTCACACATCCTTGCGGCATATTAGTAGTCTAATAACAGTGCATTGTTGAAAACAGTCTTTTTTTCGAAAATTCCAGACAACAAAAAAGTTTGTTACCACAATTTCACAAGTTCGTTACCGCATCTTGGTTTTTTGATTAGTTTTTATAGTTTGTTTACCTTTGGCATAGGAGTTGTTTACATAAACTTAGTTGAGGAAATCTGGTATGCAGTTAAAGCGTTTCAAGGTAGGCTGGTTGTCCACTAACTGTTATGTATTAAGCTGTGAACAAACCAAACAAGCAGCTGTAATCGACCCCGGAATCGAAATTGAAGACGAAGCAGAACAGATTCTAGGTTACATAAAACAGAACGGTCTGCAAGTAAAATACATAATCAACACCCACGGCCACCCCGACCACAGGTCAGGCAATACCGTTATCAAAAAAACAACAAACGCACAGGTGCTGATTCACGAAAACAACTTTGAACACGTCCCAGCCGACAAAACAGTAAAAGACGGAGACGTCATCACCATCGGCAACATCAAACTCGCAGTATTATACACCCCCGGACACACACCAGACGGAATATCCCTGCTAGGAGAAAGCTACGTCTTCACAGGCGACACCCTTTTCGCGGGCTCAATTGGCAGAACAGACTTTGCAGGCGGCTCATTCCACGACATCATCAATTCTATCAAAACAAAGTTGATGGTTCTTCCAGACAACTTCACAGTATACCCCGGACACGAATCAGCCTCAACCATAGGCAACGAAAAAAAGTACAACCCGTTTCTGCAAAGCTAAACAAGATGCCGAGGACCAACCATGGAAATAAAGCTGAACAACTCAACAGTTCCATTCAGCTTAGAACACACACTTGACTGCGGACAACTATTCCGCTGGACAAAACATGGCGACTGGTGGTACGGCGTAGTCGCAGACACGGTAATCAAAATCAAACAAAACACCGAAAGTTTGTCTGTAGAGTTTTTTCCCGAACCAAAAAACCAAGAATTCATCGAAAACTACCTGAGATTGGACGACAACTTACCAGAGATTTTTTCGCAAATAAACACAGACCAACACATCAACCAAGCAATCAACAAGTTCTGTGGACTACGACTAATCCGCCAACAACCATGGGAATGCCTGATTTCATACATCTGCGCCACATACAAGAGCATCCCAGCAATCAAAACAATGATATCAAACATCTCCAACTGCTTCGGAAACAAACTCAGATTCGACGACAAAGACTTCTACACATTTCCAAACCCAGACAAGTTAGCAAAAGCTGGTTCTGAGGCACTGCGAAGATGCGGCTTAGGCTTTAGAGCCGAACGTGTTTTGGAAACCGCAAAGCTGGTAGACAGCGGAGAACTGTCGTTAGAACATTTGAAACAACTACCTTACCAAGACGCCAAAAAAGAACTCTTGGCATTACCGGGTGTAGGACATAAAGTTGCTGACTGCGTTTTGTTGTTTTCTTTGGACAAACTTGAAGCATTCCCCATAGATGTGTGGATGAAACGCGCAGCAACAAACCTGTACGCAAACCATTTTGATTCCGTGTTTATACACCGAATCTCAGCCAAGGGCTCACTTACTCCAAAAGAGTATTCTGCAATTGGTTCTTTTGCTAGAGAATATTTTGGCAACTACGCAGGCTATGCTCAGGAATACCTGTTCCATTACCTGCGAACCCAGCAACGTTAACCTTTTACGACACCTAACGGAACCAACCGCGCAACCTTTGTGGCGATACCCGCGTTGTGGCTTACTTCTACAACTCTGTCAACGTTCTTGTATGCAGGGTCTGCCTCTTCAGCCAAAATAACGGGGCTTGCGGCTCGTACAACTATGCCTCTGCCTTCAAGTTCCTGTTTTACGTCGCTGCCCCAGAACCTACGTTTCGCAGCAGAGCGGCTAAGCATACGCCCAGCACCATGAGCAGTAGAACCAAACGAAAGCTTCATCGCCTTGTGTGTGCCAACCAACAACCAACTGCTGGTACCCATGCTTCCTGGAATAATCACAGGCTGACCAATGCTTCGGTAGTCTGCTGGAACATCTTTGTGGTCTGGAGGAAAACACCGTGTTGCACCTTTTCTGTGAGTCCAAACTTTGGTCTGTTTTCCGTTTATGTTATGTTCTTCAACTTTGGCGATGTTGTGGGCAACGTCGTAAACCAAATCTAAACCTAAATCTTCAGACGGCTTCTTTAGAACCTCTTCAAAACTTTGGCGCACCCAATGAGTAATAACCTGACGGTTAACAAACGCGTAGTTAACCGCACACGCCATAGCCTCGTAATAGTCCTGAGCTTCCTGACTGGAAGCAGGTGCACATGCAAGCTCACGGTCTGGAATCGAAATTTTATACTTTTCAACCGCACGCTCCATAACACGCAAATAATCTGAACACGTTTGATGACCCAACCCACGCGAACCACAGTGAATCAAAACCGTAACCTGTCCTTCATGGGTGACTCCACAGGTTTTGGCTGCTTTTTTGTCGAGAATCTTGTCTACTTTTCCAATCTCCAAAAAGTGGTTACCCGAACCCAAAGTTCCACTCTGAGGAAGTCCTCTTTGTTTAGCTTTGGACGACACCTTATCAGGGTTTGCACCTTTCATGCAGCCTTTTTCTTCACAGTGTTCGATATCTTCGGGGCGCCCAAGACCTTTTTCCACTGCCCAAGAAACGCCTTCTGTAATCAACTGTTCTAGTTCGTGTAAATTCAAACGAAAGTCTTTACGGCTGCTACCCAAACCGCTGGGTACGTTCTTAAAAATTTGAGAAGTAAGTGCAGCAAGACGCGGTCTGATATCACTTTCAGAAAGATTAGTGGTTAACAGGCGGACTCCACAGTTGATGTCGTAGCCTACTCCTCCGGGGCTAATTACTCCTTGTTCATAATCTGTTGCGGCGACACCACCAATCGGAAAACCATACCCTTCATGTCCATCGGGCAACACGATTGCGTGATTGTAAATCCCTGGAAGGTGAGCAACGTTTGCGCACTGGTCAAGTGTTCTGTCAAGCCTGATTTTTTGTATGAGCTGCTCGTCGGCAAAGACTATTCCCGGAACCCTCATGCCTGGTTTGTAGCTTTTTGGTATTCTCCAAGTGTAATCGTCGATTTTTTCGATGGGAACCGATGGCGGTTGCTCTCGGAAGTTTCTGTGCCTGCTCATAAAATCACCTTTCGGTACTCACTATCGGCGGGAAACTTATAAATTGTAACTGAACATGGGCGTGTCTGGAATTGATTTTCTTAGTTTTTCAATGTATTTTCTCATGTTTTGACACTTTTTGCGCTTTTGGGTATTACCACAATATTTAAGAAGCGCTCTAAGCAATGACCATGATAATCGGATGTAGATGAAATGTCAGGTGAAGAACCATCTGAAAATGAAGAGCTAGTAAAAGTTGAAACGTTGACCCCACAATCTAGAGGCGTCAACACCATAGTGAAAGTAGTTTCTAAGGGTGAAGTCAGAAGCGTCACTGGACGAGATTATTCTGTACGCCGTGTTTCAGATGCCCTAGTTGGCGACGAAACAGGATGTTTATACATGACCCTTTGGGATGACAAAATCGACGCAATAGCAGACGGAGCCACACTAAGCATCAATAACGGTTACATTAACCTCTTTAGAGGAAACATGCGCCTAAACATAGGCAAATATGGCAGCTACGAACTAGTAGAAGATTCCCCAATAGAAGAAGTCAACACAGAAAACAACCTTTCTGACAAACGCTACGAACAAGAACGACGTTTCAACAGATACGGTGGTAGAGGCGGCGGCGGTCGCGGCGGCTACGGCGGCGGTAGAGGCGGCAGTGGCGGCGGCGGATACCAACGAAGAAGGTACTAACCACCTTTCTTCTTTATTTTTTCTTTTTTTAACCAACTGTTTTTTGAAAAATTAGTTTTCTATAAAGCGTAACTACTTCGTGTTAGACCGCTTTTTGCGCCGTTTTTTGAATGTTTCTTCGTTTGCGATTTTGTTGATTTGACACTTTCGGCAGTCGTCTTCACAGTTCTCGCAAAATATTTCGGCTAACTCACCGATTTCTTCGTCTTTTCCGTTTGTGCCAAAAGAAATGATTGCACCACAGTGGTTGCAGTAAAGCGCTGTTTGTTGCAAGCCCGTAGATTTCGGCCTGAACGTGTTGTAACGTCCACATCTACCACATTTGGCAAACTTTAGTTTTTGTTGCTTTTTCCCGTGAACAACATCAACCACAGCTTCAAACATGTTGTAGACGTCGC
Source organism: Candidatus Bathyarchaeota archaeon (assembly GCA_026014605.1). GTDB lineage: Archaea > Thermoproteota > Bathyarchaeia > Bathyarchaeales > Bathyarchaeaceae > Bathyarchaeum. Next base: position 15,433 of record JAOZIC010000072.1, on the reverse strand, counting down.
CGTTTCCAGAGCCGAAATCCAAATGGGCTATCCCTCTCCTTAAACATTGAAAGTTTGGGCTGCAATTAATTTAAGAAAAATTGCGATACACGACATGTTTACTGTTTAGGAATATGTTCATTCAACGACAAGAACCTAAAAATAATGAAAGTTGGCTGTTGTGGCGTATCTTCAAGAGTTACTAACAACTTGATAGAGTTGCCCAAAACAAAATGACAGCGTTCTGAAAAAGTCGATGAACGGGTACACTACAACTCTTGCAAATTTTTTGTTATACAACGCCCTGTACGCGTAAACTGACGCTAAAACAAACAGTGGCAAAATCGTAAATGCAAACAGCAACCAAAAGACAATGCCCGACCCTCCGGTTAAGTTCAGGTATGTTAACGACCCAACGATTAGTAACCATGTTATGAATCCCATTAACCCGAGAAACGACCATTTCGAAACCGAGTCTTTAAGTTTGTTTTGTTTAAGAACCAACCCGCTTCCTTTGCCGTACTGAAAGTTTTGTTTCAGAAAATCCGCCAATGTTGAGCGGTGCTTGTGCCAAACAGAAACTTCTGGGTCTAAAACCATTTTGTGTCCTGCCCTGCATATTCTGTCCGCAAATTCGACCTCATCAAAACCGTACTTTATGTTTTCGTCAAAGTATCCGACCTGTTCAGCTGCTTCGCGCCTAAACGCCATATTGCATCCCGCAGGGTGCTTAAAGAACGGCTTTACTTCTTCGAGTTCTTCACGTTTTGTAAAACCCGGCATCAACCTTACAATGCTGTTGTCTGCGTATTGGGAAACAAAGTCGCCGTCAAGGGCTTCTGCGCTTCCTCCGACGCAGCTTACTTGGGGGTCTTTGAAGTTTTCAACAATTTTTGTTACCCAGTTGGTGGGCACTATGCAGTCTGAGTCGGTGAATGCAACGATTTCGCCGTTGCCACTTTTGATTCCCGTGTTTCTTGCAACGTTTAACCCGTTTCTTTCTTCAACAACAAGTTTCACGGGGTACTCTTTGACAATTTCTTGGGTTCTGTCCGTGGAGTTTCCATCGACTACAATTACCTCTACTTTGTTTGGGTCATAGTCCAGCTTTTGCAGAGACTCCAGCAGTGGCTGGATTGTCATTTCTCCGTTTCTTACAGGGACTATCACCGTTACTGAGGGTGATGTTTCGTAGTCTTCCATTAGAACCGCTTCTGTTATATTCGTAGAGTTATCTCAAAACCATTTATTGTTTACGCAAAAAATGCTTAAGTTTGCAAAAACACTCTTTATGAACCAACATGAATTGCATAACATTGCTTGAACATTAACTTCAGAATATGGTGTGGTGTGTATTTGTCCAAAAAAAGCAAAAAACTCCCTTTTGTTTCAGCTGTAATCGTTAACTTTAACGGACAAGACTACCTACGGCAGTGTTTGGACACCATACTAAACACCACATACTCTAACTTCGAAGTAGTAATCGTGGACAACGCTTCCACCGACCAAAGCCTAGCCGAAATAGAATCTTTTGTTTCAGACTCCAGAATAAAAGTTGTAAAAAACCAACAAAACGTAGGCCACGCCAAAGGATGCAACGTCGGCGCAAAGGTGGCTAAGGGAGATTACCTAGTTTTTTTGGACAGCGACATCGAATTTGAACAAAAAAGCTGGCTGTCTGAACTGGTAAACGTCATGGAAAACGACCCAACCGTCGGAATAGCACAGGCAAAAATTGTGTTAGCCCAAAACAAACAAAAACTGGAATATGTTTGCTTGAACCTTGACGCGTTGGGTTCATGGTCCGCAACTTACGGCTTTGACCAAAGCATGTTTAAAACAGATTTTGAGTTGATGGCGGCGTCTTCGGGTTGTTGCATAATACGAAAACAGGTTTTTGACCAAATCGGAGGCTTTGACGATGACTACTTCATCTACGATGACGATACCGACCTTTCTTTTCGGGTGCGGTTGCTGGGTTACCGTGTGATGTTTGTTTCGTCCTCGGTTGTAGTTCACCGCGGCGGCGTGCTACGTGGCGTAAGCGGGATGATGCTGTTTCATTCTTCTAAAAACAGGTTTTACACGTTGCTCAAAAACTATGAACTCAAAAACGTGTGGTGGAGATTTCCCTTATTGACGTTTTTCACGTTAATGGTTTCTGCGACCTTTTTTGTAACCAAACAACATCAAGAAGCAAAAGCCTCCCTCAAAGGAGTAATTAACCCCGTTGCAGAGTTGCCAAAAATATGGAAAAAAAGGTTAACAGTTCAGCGTAACCGCCGTGTAACAGACTCGGAACTTGTTGAGGCTGGTTTTGTGCGCAACGATTTTCAGGGTACACTGGATGATTTGAAGTTGAAACTCAAACACATGCAGTAGATTGTTTGTTATTGGCTACTTGGGGCGATTATGCCGTCTTCTAGTTGGATTTGTCGCTCAGCGTATTCTGCGATGTCTGCCTCGTGAGTGATTACAATAATTGTGGTTTTTGTTTCTTCATGGAACTTTTTGAGCAAATCCATGACCTGCTTTCCGGTTGCTGAGTCTAGGTCGCCTGTTGGTTCGTCAGCAAATATTACTGCAGGACGGTTTGTTAGTGCTCGGGCGATTGCTACACGTTGCATTTGTCCTCCGCTAAGGGTTGCTGGAAACTGTTTCGCTTGGTTGCTCAACCCAACGCCTTTGAGCAGGTTTTCTATTCGTTCCTTGAGTTCTTTGCTTAACCCCGCCAAGTCTGCTGGTAAGGTTATGTTTTCTTGTGTGCTAAAGTGAGGCAACAATGCGTAACTTTGGAATATGAAACCCATCTCTAACAGTCGGGCTTTTGCTTTTGTTGAATCATCCATTTTGTGCAGGTTGTCTTTTCGGAACAGCACAACTCCATAATCTGGAGAGTCAAGACCCGCCATACAGTTCAGAAGCGTTGTTTTTCCTGCACCAGAATTTCCAACTATTGCCAAAAATTCGCCCTCTTTAACGTCTAGGTTCACGCCTCTAAGCGCATAAACCGTTGTCCGCCCAAGATTGTAGTTTTTGGACAAACCCCGCACCGTGATAATGTTCTCTTCGGCGGCGTCTGTTACTTCAACCTCTTTTGTGTTAAACAACTGCTTGTTAAACCCAAAATACGGAATATCAGCACCGAAAAAGTCTGACCACATTTTCATTAATTCAGCTTCAACAAAAAGGTCGGTGCTTAGTTCTGCTATGGGCAACAAAGCGTTTTTGAATTCTTCTTTGGAATCAACTTTTTTGATGCCGTTTTTGCGTTCGTCCAGATAGTCTCGCAGACAAATTTGGCACTGCTGCAGTTTGCTGTGAACTTCACCCAGCAAAGTTTTTCCATACTCGATTTCTGTTGCCATCTCTGCTAGGGCTGCGTTGAATTCTGTGGACTCGTTCTTGAACCTGTGAGCAGCAAGCGAAACACGTGGAACTTCAAACAAACCAAAAATTCTGGAAATCAGATTGTCGATGTCCTGTAACGCACTAAGTTTTGCTGCCAAAATTCGGAAAAACAGCTCCAGCTTCTTTTGCAGTTTAGCATTCGTTGTTTTATAGTGAGTGCCCTGCACCCCAGCTTGTAACCGTTCAAGAACTCGGTTTAACTCTTTAAGCCGATTAACTGTAGGCTTCAAAAAGATGGCAAAAAAGTTCGCCATAAGCAGCTTGTCAACAAGTTCTGTAACGTTTACTTTGTTTTGGTTGTTTGTTCCCTCAAAAACTGGGGAATCAAACCCAGACAAGAAAAAGCGGTATTGGTTAGTTTCCAATAAATCCCATATCGTCACGTAGCTTTTGTTCTGGATTTCGCGGTAGCTGGATGGCAACTCTTTGATTATCTTTTTCAGTTGAGACTCAAACAGTTTCACCAGATTCGGGTCTACCTCTTTGATGAAATCTTTTACAATCTTTGAAGTTTCCCGCAGTTCTTGGTCATTTTTAAGTTGCTTTTGTAGCCTAGACTCGTTTTCTGCGTAATATTTCTTGAAACGCCTGTAGATACTTCCCGTTTCAATCTTTTCAAAGAGCTTCAGGTCTACTTCGGCATCTTTTTGTCCAGACAACACAACAAACGAGTTTAGCTCTTGACTAGACATTGCTTTGCCCGAAACATGCAAAGTCTTCCGGCAATCAGAAACCAGCTTCTTTTGCAGAGAAGAATTAATTTCCCGCAACGATTTATCGATTAAACCTGCTGCATAAACTTTCATTAGGCTTCCTCCTGTGAAGTGAACGGTCCCTGTTCAACTCTGGAAATCTTTCCGTCTGACATGTGCACTATGTAGTCGCATTGTTCGGCAATCCACCTGTTGTGGGTGACCAAAACAAGGGTCTGGTTGTTCATTTTGTTGATTCGACGAAACAGGTGCATAACATCCGCACTTGTTGTAGAATCCAAATCCCCTGTAGGTTCGTCACCAAGGATGATTGCTGGTTCCGTGATTAGTGCACGGGCTACGGCTACTCGTTGTTGTTGTCCTCCAGAAAGCTCAGAAGGCAGGTGGTAGAGTCTGTCGCCCATTCCAAGTTCTCTTAGAATCATTTTTGCTTGTTCTCGGGCTACGCCTGAGTTGATTCCCTTGAGAAGCAACGGGGTTTCCACGTTTTCTACTGCAGACAAGAACGGGAACAGATTAAACAACTGGAAAATGAATCCGATGTTGTCTCTGCGAAAGTTTGTCATTTTACCGTCAGAGAGCGTTGCTGTGTCGATGTTGTTGATTACAATTGTTCCCTCTGAACGGCGGTCTAGATGCCCAATCATGTTAAGCAACGTTGTTTTTCCACATCCGGAAGGTCCCATAATTGCCATCATGTCGCCTTTGTTTACTGTGAGGTCTAAGCCTCGGATGGCGTGGACTTCGTTTGATTTTCCTTCACTGTAGCGTTTGTGTAATCCGTTGATTTCTAGTATTGGCTCTTTTGTTGCTGCATTTTCTTTTTGTTTACTTGTTACTGATTCCAAAGTTTTCTCCTCCTAACCTACATACCTCAAAGCTTCTGCTGGCGGAATTCTAGACGCAAACAATCCCGGAATGGCTCCTGCAGCTAAGGCAATCAAAGTGATGAAGCCCAAATACACGCCAAGGTCGTTCCAAGGAATTATCAACGCTGCAGATTGCATGTTGGCAAAGCCGACACTGATTACCACCCCGTTAATGATTCCTATTACTAGCCCGATTACGCCTAATACAACCAGTTCCAAGAGAACCGAAATCATGACTTGGGTTCTTGGGAAGCCGATTGCTCGCATCATGCCGATTTCACGTTTTCTTTCTGACACGTTACGAACCGAGATTACCGCCATACCGACTGCTCCGATAACCAATCCAAAAGTGACATAGATTTGCAGGAACGAAACCACTCGTTCGGTCATTTCTAGGGTTGATTCTATCTTTGAGTACAGCACGGTTGCGCTTGCTATGTAGAAGTTGTCTTCTGCTAGGTCTCTGTATCCTTGGTTGTTTGTGTTGGTGAATTCTTCGATAGCTTGTGCGACTGAGTCTAGTTCGGGGTCGTCTATTTCGTAGCTGGTTTTGATCAGGTAATAGTCGTATTGGTCTGGTGCTCGGGATGTTGATGTTTCGCCGTTTGCTTCTGCTAAGAAGTTGGTTTGGTTTGCCCAGTACTCGTTGAGGTATATTTTTCCGATCATGTCCATGAAGTCAAAGTCTCCGTCCGAGAACAGCCCGCCAATGCTAAATGATGACAACGGGAATCCTCCTGCGCGTTCAGAGTCTAAGCGTCCTGCGACCGTGAATGCTTGGTAAACTGGTGCTCCATATTGGGTTGTGTTCATTGGTATCCAAATCTGCAGACCCAATGGAAGAATAAACGAGTCCGTGAACACAACAGGGTTTTTGATTACCTCACCATATTCATCTCGTAGCATTGCAACTCCTTCCAGTTCGTCACCTGAGTATCCACCCAAATTAGACAGGTCAACGTCGGTTAGGTCGCGGTCTTCTGACAGAAGTGCATCCAACGAAACATTGTACGCTGCCATGGTGTATGTTGGGTCAAAGAACAGGTCCCATGACTCTTTTGACAGTTTTAGCAGTTCTTCGTCTGATACGTCTGAATCAACTGGTTTTGTTATTCCATCTGGGAAACTGCTCAGATAAAAGGCGTAGCGCCAGTCAGAGTCTGAGGCGTCTGTTGCGTTTCCTCGTATTTGGTCAGCGGTGATTTCGCCATATCCCATTGGTAAAAGGCTTGTAGACGCGTCAAAGTCTGGTGTTAGTGGACTGTTTACGGCTACAAATTTTGTGTAATCTGTAGTTGGGGTGTATGTCTTGAACGGAATAACGTCTGTTATGTGGCTGTCTAGTTTGTATAATTCTTCGAGGTAGGTCGTGTCTGGAAGCAGCATCTCTGGCTTGTTTAACGAAACAATCAGGTCTATTCCTTTGGATGATTCCTCTGTTTCAACAACTGAACTTAGGTTCGTGGGCACCAAAACCGCAACGGTTACGTTCAAGGTCATTATTACCGCAAAGATTGCAAACGTCAAAGTCGAACGTGACTTGTGGGACGAAATAAGCGCTGGGGCTATTTGTCCTACGCCTTTTAGTCCCCTGATTTTTACCAGTAGGCTTCTTAGTGCATTCATTACTGGCGGCAGGTTCACTGCTACTAGCAGTACTGAGCCAACAATGATTTCGGTTACTCCGATTATCAAGATGTCTGTGGATAAGCCTGTGATGTCTGTAATCCATTCACCCATTGCTACAACAAACAGAATAACTGGTGCAAGATAAAGGGCAAACGCAGTGATGTTTAGTGCCTTTATGCGGCTGATGAACCGTGAAAGCACCATTCCTATGCCTGGGAACAGAAGTCCTGCTCCGATTAGGATGTTTCTCCATTCGTCGATTGTGTCCCATCCTTCAGTTAGCCATATTGCTTGGCTGCTTTCATCAAACACTCCGTTAATTAGCAGAGCCAGAGTGCCACCTATCATGAGCAATATTCCAAATGCAACTAGGTTGCGTCCTGACTTCTTTTCAAACGAGGTTTTTATTCCCCGCAGCGCGTCGACGATGTTGACTCGGGATGCTCTTAGGGCGGGTATTATGCCTGTTATGATTCCAAGCATTACTCCGACTATTACTGCCAAGATTACAACTACTTCAGAGACAACAGGTTGGACGCTAAGGCTTCCGGTACCAAACAATTCAACAAGATACAATGCAACGGCTTGACCAAATGCCAAGCCTCCGATTAAACCAAAGATTCCTCCGAGGATTCCTTGGAACACATTTTCTATCAGTATCGATTGTACGATTCCTCGGCGGTTTTCTCCTACAGCTCGCAGTACTCCTGTTTGGAATTCTCGGTCTTCAACGCTCATGAGTTGAACGTTGCTGATGAGCAAAATTCCAGTTACCATAACCAATAGACCAAGCGCCGCAAGCATTGTTGACAGAAGGGTCATAACGATTTCTGCAACACTGAAAAATGTTAAACGGTTAGAGTTGATGCTGTATGAGTTTTCGGGCATGGATGCTTCAAACAAGTCGACCTGTTCTTGCAGGTAGCTTTCTTCTATTTCCGTGGTGAAGTGGTCAGTTTTCAGAGCTACCAGATACGAGCTAACACAGTCTGTTTCACGGTTTACGTCTTGCAGGCTATTCCACTGCTGAAGATACTCCAACGCCATAACCATTTTGTATTTTGAACCTATTCCGGGGCGGCTGGAGTCAAAAATGCCCACAACTGATAATTCGACACGTTCTGTGCCAAATACTGGTGTTGGAATAACAGCTCCTGTTGTTGGGTCAATGTTAATGGTAATTGTGAGGTTTGTGAACTCTGTTGTTACCGAAATCGGCAAACTAACATCTTTTTCTAATCCAAGGTTTTCTGCTAACCTGCTGGAAAACAAAATGGTTGTGTTGTCCGTTAAAAGGTCGTTGATGTCCATTTCGTCTCCTGTTTTCCAGTCATAAAACGTGCCAAACTCTTGGGGGTAGTCCGTGGATATTCCTGCTATCTTAACTGATGAATCAAACTGCGACCCAAGCATTATGGGCACATTCATTGTTAACTCCGGCATTATCCCCACGGCGTCCGGAGCCAAATTACTGATTTTTTGGTAATCTGCCTGCGTTAAACACCCGCCTGTGGTTGCGTTAGCTACGCTGAAGTCTACTTCGCCTTCTGTTTGTAGAAGGCTTGTTAGAAACGCGTTTTGTAATGTGTCAGTTGTGATTTGAATTCCAACCAGCAACGTGACTCCTAAAGTAACCGCAAGAATTGCGCTTAGATTCTTTGTTTTTCTTCGCCAAAGCGACCTCTTTGCTACCATAAAACTAGATTTTAGTCCCACACAACGCACCTACTGTTTTTCTTTGATTTTTTTCACTATTTCCTCGAGTTCATCTGCACATTTGGTCAAAATTTTCTCGATTTCTTTTCCGTCCTGTTCTGTAAACAGTTCTTTTTTCACTGACCGCAAATCTAAAAGACTCATAACAACCCTTTTGGCGGGTTGTCTGGTTCCGGAAAGAAGTTTTTCGTCGTTAGGGTCAAACTGGAATCCTCCAATAAGCATCGGAACCAAGAATTCAAGTTTATCCATCAGTTTTTGTCCAAAACTTATCTGTTTTTCAAACAACTTTTTTCCTTTAGATGTAAGCCCGTACCGTTTCATTCCGCTGTCTTCACTGGGTACCTCGGATGTGAAACCTCTGTTCTGTAAACGAGCTAAAAGCGGATACACCGAACCTGAACTGGGGGTCCACCGTTCTCCTGTTTCTTTTTTGATTACTTCTACGATTTCAACGCCTGACATGGGCTTTTTTGCCAGCATGTTTAGGACTAAAAACCGTAACAGGCCTCTTGGAACTCCTCCGGTTCTTTGTATCCACCTTTCGGTCATATTATCACCAGTGATATCTTTAGCGACATCACCAGTGACATATATTCTTTATGTATATAGTTTCTATATTCTGAATCTGCACTGGCTACTTTTTCTGCAATTTTGTAGCTTCGGAGCCCTGTTTTGACCTAAAAATCTGGGTTTTACGCCGTAAAAATATGAAAACATATAAGTAGTTTACAACTTTTTCTAGTGATTGCCCTCGAGGTATAACTGATGTCTGACCAAGTGACTAAAGAACCAAAATTTGTTGGTGCTGACTTTGAAAAATGCACTGGTTGCAGTATCTGCGAACTTGTTTGTGCATTGCAACAAGAAAAAGCGTTTGACCCTAAACTGTCAAGAATCAAAGTTTTACGTTTACAAACCCTAGTTAACATGCCTGTTGCGTGTCGCCTCTGTGAAGATGCCCCATGTGTACGTGCATGTCCAAGGGACGCGTTGAAAAAATCTGACGAAACAGGCGTAATACTGGTTGACGACAATAAATGTGACCTATGTGGCTGGTGTATTGAAAGCTGCAAACACGGAGCCATATTCTTGAACGAAGACAAAAAGACCGTGATGATCTGTAACCTGTGTGAAGGAACACCTCAATGTATTGAATGGTGTCCCGAAAACGCTTTGAGTTTGATGACCCAAAAAGAATTTGACCAACAAGCAAGAAAAGCTACAGTTAACAAACTGATTCCTGACGGATGGAGATGAACGCGTTATGGTTCTTAAAAAACTTGAAGAATTAGGCTACAAACCAAAGAAGGACACTCACAAAGAAAAACTCAAAAACGAAACAGCCGAAGTCCTAAAAGGCATTGAAAACGATGAAACAAAAAAGCTGATCATGAACCTTCTCATTGAAGCCCTAGCAGAAGACGACCCCAAAGAAATCCTCATCTACGGCATGTACGTCAAAAAACGCCTCAGCCCAGACCGAGGAACAAGACAAAAAGACAAAATCCAAAAAACTTTGGACCAACTAATCTCCGCACTTGGGAAGAGCAAGTAAACCAGAAACAAATTCTGGTTACCTGCATCGCAAACTTTTCTTTTTTAGCCTGTTTTTGTTAAACAAAATCTATTTTGTTTATTCGCGGATATGTCCTCTGCCCAGTATGAAGAATTTTGTTGTTGTTAGCTGTTCTGTGCTCATGGGTCCCCGTGCATGCAGTTTTTGTGTGCTGATTCCCATTTCTGCGCCTAAACCAAATTGGTTGCCGTCTGTAAACCGTGTGGATGAGTTCCAGTACACTGCTGCGGAGTCTACTTCTCGGATGAATTTTAGTGCCTTGTTGAAGTCTGCTGTTAGTATCGAGTCGCTGTGTTTGGTTCCATACTTGTTTATGTGGGCGATTGCTTCGTCGATGTTTTCCACTATTTTCACTGCTATTATCAGGTCCAAAAATTCTGTGTACCAGTCTTCTTCAACTGCAGGTTTTAGGTTGGGCATCAGTTTCATTGTTTTTTCGCATGCCCTGACTTCTACACCATTAAGGTTGAGTGCCGAAACCATGTCAAACAGAAACTTTTTGTCAACATCTTTTTGGACTATAAGTTTCTCGGCAGCATTGCAGACTCCAGGACGTTGACATTTCGCGTTGATTACAATGTCTATTGCTCGTTTGAGGTCTGCATCAGGTTCCACGTAGATGTGGCAGTTTCCTGTTCCTGTTTCAATTGTGGGGATTGTGGCTTTCTCTACCACTGTTTTGATTAGGTTTGCTCCGCCTCTTGGGATTAAAACGTCGATATATTTGCGCATGGTCATGAGTTTTTCTGCTGCTGCGCGGTCTGTTATGGGAACGACCTGTATTGCGTCCTCGTTTATTCCCGTTGCTTTCAGGGCTGCGCGTAACGCATTGCCGATTGCCATGTTTGAGTTTATGGCGTCTGAGCCGCCTCTGAGCACGATTGCGTTTCCTGATTTGATACATAATCCAGATGCTTCAGATGTGACGTTAGGTCTGGATTCATAAATTATGCCGATTACCCCCAAGGGGACACGTATTTGCCCTATGATTAACCCGTTGGGTCTGGTCCACGTTTTCACAATTTCATTTACAGGGTCTGTTAGTTTGGTTAACCCTCGAAGGTCAGATGCCATTGCCTCAACTCTGCCTTTGTCTAAAACCAGCCGGTCAATTAGTGCCTCTTTTACGCCTTTGGCTCGTGCGGCTTGCACATCTTCTTGGTTTGCTTCCAAAATTTGTGTGCAGTTTTGTTCGAGTAAGTCCCCCATTTTGCATAATGCTTTGTTTTTTTGTTCACTTGAAAGCTGCGCTAACTGGACGGATGCAGCTTTTGCTTTTCTGCATATTTCTTCTATCATCTTTTTTCACTTCACTATACAGATGTTTTTTCTGGCAATTACTTCTTTTCGTCTTATGTACCCGAGGGCTTTTTTGATTTGGCTTGTTTTCAAGCCTTTAATCACGTTAATTTCTGCGCTGCTGTAGTTGGGGTTGCCTTTCGCAAACTCTACACTGTTTTGGTCTACTAGGCTGATTACGTCGCCCTCGTTGAATGTTCCCGTGATTTTAGTAACCCCCACAGGAAGAAGGCTTGCGCCTTGAAGAATCGCCTTTTTGGCGCCTTCGTTTACGAATATTTGTCCTTTCACTGACGCTCCGTAAGCTATCCACCGTTTTATGGAAGGCAGGCGCTCTTGTGGTTTGAAGTATGTGCCGTTTTGTTTTCCGGCAAGAATATCCAGTAACACGTTTTCTTTTTGGCTGTTCGCTATAACCAAGGGTACTCCGCTGGTGGTTGCGATTTCTGCGGCTTTTAGTTTGGTTTTCATGCCGCCTCTGCCGAGTCTGCTTTTGCCTTCTATTTCGCATTTGAGTTTGGGTGTGACTTTTTCCACGGTTTGGATTAGTTTTGCATCCCGTTTTTTGGGGTGCATAGTATACAAACCGTCCACATTGGATAATATGACTACAAGTGTTGCTTCTAGGGCGTTTGCTACCAGAACGGATAGGATGTCGTTGTCGCTAAAGTTTATTTCATAGCCTTTTGTTACGGGCACGAGTTCTTCTGTTGATGTTACGTCGTTTTCGTTTATGATTGGAACAATTCCCAGCTGCAACGCGGTTTCTAGCACGTCACACACGTGCAGGTAAGATGCCCTGTTCGAGAGGTCTTCTGCGGTTAGCAAGATTTGGGCTACTTTTAGGCCATGTTTTTTGAACAACTGGCGGTATGTGGACATGATTATGCTCTGTCCGGTTGCGGCGCAGACCTGCTGGAAGACTATGTCGTTGGGTTTTTTGGGGATTTCAAGTTCTGCTAGTCCTGCGGCTACGGCTCCTGATGTTACGAAAACGATTTTGTTGCCTTGTTTTATTGCTTGGGCTATTTGGTCTACCAGTTTTTCCATTAGTTCGATGTTAGGTGTTCCGTCTTTGTTGGTTAGGCTTGCGGTTCCGACCTTCACCACAATCAGTTTTGAGGACATTCGTGTTCTTCTTTTCTTAAAGTTTGATTTATCCTATAAGCCTTGTCGAACTGTTTTGTTTAGAAAATTTTATTTCATAAACCTCCCACATATGGTGTGGGGGGAGATGTTTTGGCTCTTGGGTTGGGCTGTTTGCCTGCTCATGTTGTTCCTGCGAGGATAAAAAATTGGTTAAATGCAGAAAAACTGGATTTTGTGCAACTGATTGGTGAGCAATCACGCAACACCCTGTTCAACTATTCTATCAGTTTGGATTCTGGAACAAAAATTAACGTGTTTCAGTATTCAAACAAAATCGACTCTATCTGTGTCTCTGCTGTGCTGGATTTGTTGCCAAACCACATAAAAAAGCTAAGTCAAAAATCATCTGCAGACCGCGAAGCCGTCTTTTCAGAGGTACGCTTCAAACTAGCTTGTGTAGATGCAGCAGTAACGTTTGGTGAAAACAAAATGGTCGTCAGCAACAATATTTACTTTGATGGGCTAACCAAAGACCGCTTCTTCAAAGCAGTAACCGACATTGAGAAGGCTTACAATCTTGCTGGGTGGATTATGAAGCAGTTGCTTTAGTTTTCTGAAAAAAGGTAGTTTTCAACAATGAACTACTATTAGTCTTCAAATATGAAACTAATAGTTAGTATAATTGTTGATTGTGTCGGTTTAGGTGTTTTGTCCAACATTCATGGGTTGGATAATCCATCCATAAGTTTATATTTTGCCAAAACAAATCTAGAACTGTCCTGTGTTGCGTCAAAGCCTCCGTGCGAGATGGCGCGAATACAACCGTCTCATAACCAAGACCTTCCAGAATCGGCGGTTGGAATTATTCGCGCCTCTCACACTTCTGCAAACACGTTTTGAATTTGTGTCAACTGCATTTTTGGTAAGGATTAATTGAAAAGGCGCAACTACGTAATTTTGTTTGATGGTGTTTTGATGAAGCGCCGTGAACTCAAATTAAACCTAGACAACGTCAAGGCTGAGATACTCTACCACCGTTACCAAGGTTTTGACTTGAACACTTTGCTTGTTGGTTTTGGTTCAAAGCGTAGGGTTCTTTCTACGTGGGAGGGTTTTAAGGATGTGTGTTTTGTTGCTAATGTTCATCATCCTGATGGGTTGTCTGAGATTACGATGTATCATTATGACGAGTTTGAACAAAGTTTTCCCGCCAGTTTAGGTGTTGACTGTGACGATTTGGCGATGTTAAGTACCGGTGCTCATATGGACAATTTGGCTGTGTGCGAGAAATCGTTTAAAGACCTCAGGGTTTGTTGTTTGGCTACTGGTGGTGTTGGCAACGCGCTTAGGTCTGGTGTCGATGTTGCCGAGTGGGTTGAGCAGGATGGTAAATATGTGAGTACCCGTGGGACTATCAACATTTTTGTTTTGACTAACGCTGCGTTAACTGATGGGGCGATGGCGCGGGCAATTATTACTGCCACAGAGGCAAAGACTGCTGCTCTTCAGGATATGGATGCGCGGAGCTGTGTTTCGCCGGATGTTTTGGCTACGGGGACTGGGACGGATAACATGATTGTTGTTTCTGGGTGTTGGTCCAAGGCTCCGCTGGTTTCTTGTGGTGGGCATACTAAGGTTGGGGAGTTGATTGGGGTTGCAACTAAGGTTGCTGTTGCGGAGACGATAAAACGGCATGAGGCGTCTGTTTCAAAATAGTTTTGTTTCCATCAACTATAAATTGTGTTTATTGCAAACTAAGCATGGAGTCTGGCTGTTGTGGGAAAGCTTGCGTGGATTTTGGTTATCGCTGTTGTTGTGGTTGTTGTTTTCAAGTTTCCCGAGTTTTTGGACCCCCAGTTTTACAGCGGAATTTTTGGGCAAGAAACAGACGACGAGATTGAACGTTTCGTCCAGCTTGACGTAACCATGAAAGAAAGCGGACAATGGCTTGGTTCTGGGTCTTATGTTGGTAATGTGACATATTTTGTTCATAATCTCGGTAATGCGAATGCGTCGGATGTTCATGTGTCTTTGAGTGTTAACGATGCTGTTTTGGAGGATTTTGTGTTGCCGTCCATAGTTTCTGGTGACGTTTTTAGCGACAGCATTTCCGTTTCAGTAAGCGGCAGTGAATCCAAACTGGTGATGTTAAATGCGTCCTGTGCAAACTCGTCTGACACTGCAGCGTTTACGATGCAAACTGCGTTGAAGCGTGCGGCGTTTAATCTTCAGTCTGCTAAACTCTACATTACTCCAGATGACCCCATGGTTTTGGAGGCATTGGCTAATATTACCACTAATCCTGTGATTCCTGATTGGATAGAAATCCGTGACTGGGTTTCTAAAAATGTTGAATACGCCTACGACGAGGACGTTCACGGTGTCACTGAGTACTGGCAGTTTGCGAACGAAACCCTAACCTTGGGTACAGGTGACTGCGAAGACTTTTCCATACTGTTGTGTTCGCTTTTGCGGGCTAACGGTTGGGACGCAAACGAAGTCTACGTTGTTATGGGCGCAAAAGACAGTCAATATCACGGGTGGGTAAAACTAAACGTTGATGTTATGGGTTGGCAAAGCCTAGAACCCCAAGCAGGCGCCTTAAACACCCTGGTGGGCGACTTTCTAACCCTAGACGGGTTCGAGGCAATGTACATGGTAAACGACCAGTACTTCGAAACACTCTGAGTTTCTGCACCTTTTTTGTATGCTCATAACGTCCTGTTTGGTTGTTAACTTAGTTTATTTGACCCCTGATAACTGAATTATTTTGGCGAATTGTGGAATAGTTTAAGTTACTATCTGTTGATATTTTTCTTAGGTGTCACCAATGGGAAAAAATCGTCAAACTAATGTTGCTGTAACAGCTTTTCTAATTGCATCTTTGCTATTATTTGGACAAACTGTTTCCTGCGCCGCATCTACGGATGATTGGGCAGTTATTAGACATGACGCATCTCAAACTGGTTTTTCCACCAGCACGGCTCCAACATCTGATTTGGTGCAGTTATGGAATTACACGATTTATCCCGATACACACGCTGCGCCGGGGGTTCCTGTTGTTGCAGATGGACGTGTTTATGTTGGTTCAGAAGATTACGGCGTCTGCTGTTTTGATGCATCTGATGGCACAAAAGTTTGGGGTTTTG
>JAOZIC010000051.1 GCA_026014605.1 Candidatus Bathyarchaeota archaeon | reverse complement strand
GAAATTAGGTATTGAATTGCGGCAATGCCCATGAGTTTTCCTGAAAGTTTTGGTTTTCCAACACCAATAAGTATGGAAGAGAGTGTGTGCCCGAACATCAAAAGAAACGTTCCGTTGATGAGAATCTGAAGCGGAACTATTGCCCCGCTGACAAGCGGTCCATAAATCGCCAAAATAATCGGTTCAGCTAAAACAAAAATTATGACCGTCAAAGGTAGCCCCAAAATCAGAGGCAGTTTAACTGCGATTTTTACACATTTTTCGATTTCATCCCAATTCTGTTTGGTCCAAGCATGAGACACCGAAGAAATAATGGGTAACGAAAAAGCAGTCATCGAAAAAAGCACACTAGACGCCGTGTCCGCAACGCTGTATACTCCGATGTCTGCAAAATCGAAATACAGCTTCATTATTGGGATGTCTAGGCTTTTCATGACCAGAAACGAGATTTTGCCGATGGAAACAGAAAAACCGAAAACCAAAATCTGTTTGTAGTCCTTCCAATCTTCTGCTAATGCGTCCTTGAGTTTTCTGGTTGAAAAATATTCGATATTGTTAGCAATCAAGTCCTTAACCCATGTTCGCGAAAAATACACACAAAGCAGCGCCTGAGTAATAGGACCAAACGTAATGATAACAGGCAACAAATCAGACGGCATATTAAGTGCAATAAGAATCAACCCGATTATGGTCATGGCATAAAACCCGATGGAATTCACGATAGAAAGCTGCCTGTTCTGGTGCAACGAACCCAGAATCGCGGCTAATGCATCTTTTGTTCCCGAAACCAAAAACGCAAACGCCAACGAAAGGAAAAGTACCCTGAGCATACTAGATGGAGCTTGTATTGCTAAACCTGTTAAACACAAAAAAACGGCTACGCTCATCAGAGTTAGGTACCTGACATATTTCGAAAAAAATTTGGCAACGTTGTTGCCTTCTTTGCTTAGGTGGGCTGCACCAAAATGGATTAAGCCCTCAAAGAGTCCCCCAAAAATAAATGCCCACATAAAATCAAAAACTGACGATGCAGTGTTAAACAAACCAAATCCTTCAGGACCATACACGTTGTTGATTTGAATGCCCAATACAAGCCAAAAAACTCCGCTTAATGTCATTAGCCCTAAAAACCAAGCGCCGCCCGAAACTAGCCTTCCTGGCCCCGACTTTCCGCATTCCTCTGCCATCGTTTAACATCCATTGTTGACGTAAATGTTGTAGTCTCTGATTTTTTGAAGCTTTATTTTCTATTCATTACTCTGTTATAAAAAGTTCCTGAAAAGCCGAGTATTCCCTAACCCCAAAAGCTTTGTGGACACACAATTAATTTTTTAAATCTACCAAAACGTAAACAACACCAAGGGGAACCTGGACAAATAACTGGTTTGAGGCAATAAAAATGAAACTCAAACACATCTTGGGCATCGCAGCTTTGTTTGTGTTAATGTTTATTGCACTTTTCTGGTTTGCCCAAAACCGCCTCACCGTAGTTTTTTCAGTAGCCGCAGCTGGGTACCCCCAAAACTGGGGATACGTTTTCTTGAACCTAGCAATTCTTGCCTTGTTCGTTTTGTTTATTCCGTTCCGCAAAAAAGTGGCACGTCTACCATCCAGCATCTACTTGGCATTCCTTGTTGCGTTGTATATCGAAATGTACGGATTTCCGTTAAGCATGTATGTTCTTGGGTGGCTGTTTGGTTTTAGCAACCCCGGAAACATTTGGTACCTTTTAGTGGGTGTAATCGGTAAAGACCTGTTCGTGAGCATACTATACACGGTGATGTTGCCTGCTTCAAACACCCTTATTTTGTCGGGCATTTTGCTGGTTGTTTTTGGTTGGAAAAAAATCTACGGCACAAAAAACATGCTTGTAACAACGGGCATCTACAGCAAAGTGCGTCACCCGCAGTATCTGGGGTTTTTGTTAATTACTCTGGGAATCAACGTTTTGTGGATTACTTTGTCTACTCTGTTGTTGTATCCTGCGCTTGTGGTTTTGTATTATCGTTTGGCGAAAATTGAAGAGAAAGAAATGGAGAATCAGTTCAAAGACAAATATTTGGACTATAAACGCCGGGTTCCAATGTTTTTTCCGCGGTTATAGCCTGTTGGCGACTTTGGCTTGGTTTTTTTGTTGACCAAAAACAATATATCACGTTTAACTCTGAGTTATAACTTTGGGGGTGTTATATTATGGATTTTGGTGACACCGTATTTGCCACAGCAACCTTTTTTGTAGTCAGCCTATTTTTTTACCTACTTCCACCCATCGCCGTAATCTTCCAGTATGTTAGTGTAAGTTTCATTCTTTCTGTAATGGTTGCAGGGTTAATAGTTGGAGTAATGTACGCTCACAAACTTTCGGACGAACGAATCAAGTCCATAGCAAAAATACTCGTATTAAGCGGCGTAGTTTTGGCGTTTTTCACCGTAAGTTTGACCTTCACAGACTGGGG
>JAOZIC010000096.1:17962-20348 GCA_026014605.1 Candidatus Bathyarchaeota archaeon | reverse complement strand
GACCCGCTCTATAACCTTTCCAGAATCCAAGAAGACAGACTCAACGCACCAAAACGGCTTTCATTGATTTGTATTCTGCGCGAACCCGAACACCTAGAAACCTTAGACCCCAGCACAAAAAGCACCCTGCAACGTAACATAATCCGTCTATCTGATTACTCTGAAACTCAACTGGAAGACATTCTGAACGAGAGGGTAAACATCGCGTTCATGGATGGAACTGTTCCACCCCAAACCATAGAAATAATCTCTGAGCTAGGAAATGCAGAAGGAGGAAACGCTCGTTACTCCATAGAACTACTTTGGCGAGCAGGCAAATACGCAGACGCCTCAGAATTGCCCGAAGTTTTGCCTGAATGCGTCCGAAACGCCGTTGCCAGCGTGTACCCCGTTGTAAGAAGGGACATGATTGCGGAGTTAAGTAAACAAGAAAAACTGTTTCTTTTGGGTGTTGCGCGGCACTTTAAACAAACAGACGCAGCATACATGACCATGGGCGACGCAGAAGAAGCCTACGCCCTAGCCAGTGAAGAATACAACGAAACCCCAAGAGGTCACACACAGCTGTGGAAATATGTTAAGGCGTTGTCTGTTGCGGGAATTGTTCAAACAACAGTTTCTGGTGTTGGGCAACGCGGCAAAACAACCCTTATCAGTTTACCGCGGGTTCCTGCGTCTGATTTGGAGCAGGAGCTGGTTAAAACTCTTGAATCTAAAGGTGAGGCACAGTGGCGATAGAAGAAGTTTTTTCGTCTAAGGGACGAGTGAAGATTCTTAGAATACTCTCTGAAATCGGGGAGTTAAACATCTCAGAAATTGCCCGACGCGCAGGACTAAACTACGCAACCACAAACCAGCACCTGAACATCCTTGAACAATACAAGCTGGTTCGCCACAAAACGTTTGGAAGAATCAGAATCTTCCGCTACAACGACGAAAACGCTCGGGCACGAATGATAAGAGAACTCATCGAGTTTTGGGAAGAAACAAAATAAGTTTGCAAACAAAAAAATATGAAAAGTTAGGTGAAAAAATTTGTCGATGGTTGATGTAACAGCAAAACCAGAAGTTTACCGCGAAGCAAAAGCAAAAGGAACAATCAAACTAAAACCAGAAACCATTCAATTAATAAATTCTGGAAAAATCCAAAAAGGCAACCCCTTTGAAGTTGCAAAAGTCGCCGCAATTCTGGCAGCAAAAAACACCAGCTCCATTATTCCGCTCTGTCACCCATTGCCTTTGACTGCCGTAACCGTGGAACTTCGCACACTAGATTGCGGCGTAGAAGTCGAAACAACAGTAAAAACCAGAGCCCAAACAGGCGTAGAAATGGAAGCCCTAGCCGCAGCATCAACCGCGTTGCTGACCGTCTGGGACATGACCAAACAATACGAAAAAGACGCCGACGGACAGTACCCCAGCACATGCATCCAAAACATACACGTGGTCCAAAAAGTAAAGGAGAAACAAAAATGAGCGAATCGTCTCACCAGCACAAAATGGGTGCACCAAAACAACTCAACTTCACGGTGATTGTTAGCAGTTCTTCGCGGTACGAAAAACTCAAAGCACGACAACCAGTAACCGACCCCTCAGGCGACCTACTTGTAGAACTCATAACCGGTGCTGGGCACAAAGTAGCGTCAAGAGAACTGTTGCCCGACGACGGTGTGTTAATCGGAAAATACGTATCAAAAGCAATAGCCACACCAGAAGTGGATGCTATCATCATATGTGGCGGCACTGGAGTAAGCATAACCGACGTAACAATCGAAACCGTACGACCAATGATGATTAAAACCCTGCCCGGATTTGGAGAACTATTCAGAAAACTCAGCTACGACGAAATCGGCTCAGCCGCAATAATGACCCGCGCCCTTGCAGGAGTTACTGACCAAGGAAAAGTAGTTTTTTGCATTCCTGGTTCACCTAATGCAGTAAAACTGGTGATGACTAAACTTATTTTGCCAGAAACTGGACACATTCGCAAACATGCACGCGAAATGTAGTATCAACTAACACAAATAGGTTAATATTTGATTATTCCCCCTCCTTTTACTCTACTATAGGAAGATAATGCAATGGAATTTTGTCCTACCTGCGAAAAACGTATGGTTTTGCAGCGAACCAAAGATGGCGCAGTTTATATTTGCCCTGTCTGTAAATGCAAAAAATCTACAACTAAACCTTCAGCTGCTAAAACAGTTGTTCCAAAAAAAACCCGAGAAAAAATAGTTGTCATCGGCAAAAAGGAACAAAACATCAAAACAAACCCCACAACAAACATCAAATGCCCCAAATGCGAAAACAACCTAGCATACACGTGGCAAGTACAAACACGCTCAGGCGACGAAGGAGCAACCCAGTTCTTCCGATGCACAAAATG
>JAOZIC010000096.1:15781-17862 GCA_026014605.1 Candidatus Bathyarchaeota archaeon | reverse complement strand
TACAAACACGCTCAGGCGACGAAGGAGCAACCCAGTTCTTCCGATGCACAAAATGTAGCCACACCTTCAGGTTATACACCTAAAGCCACATTTTTGGTCTGTTTGGTTAACTTTTGCTGAGTTTGATTGCTTCCTTAAAGCTTTAAAACTAGTTCCAACTAAGTTTTATTCTGAACATATTTGTGTTTTCACATATGGGGGACTACAAGGGGGTTTTGTTGAGCGTTGAGTAGCAACCGTTTTGATAAACGCAAAAAAACAATAACCCGAACTTTCCGGTTACGCCAAGAATGGGACAACGTCATACAAGACGAAGCACAAAAACAGGGCGTTAGCGTAAACGTTTTGCTAAACAAAATACTGCGCAAATACTCGCTTTACTCACGGTGGAACGACCGAAACAAAGACATAAGCATGTCCCCGCGAACCCTGCGCGAAATATTAAGTTCGGTCGAGACTGAAGATGTGATAACAGCAGCCAAAAAATCGGGTGCGTTGGATTGCATAAATATAGTAAACGCGATGGGGCTGCCGATGAATTACGACTCTTTTGTTTACCTAATCACAGAACATTTGGGTGGACCAAGCTTTGCACGGTGGTTCCAATGTTTCCATCATACCCAAGGAAACAAGGATATCTTTCATCTGCAACACGATTTTGGACAAAAATGGAGCATCTACCTAGAAAACTACCTTCTGGCGTTTTTGAAAGCGATAACTGACACAGAAGCAACAACAAGAACCTACGAATACGCAGTCACCCTAAACGTGACCCGACCACGAACAAAAATATTCGCAAAAACAACAGAATAGCTTTCGGAGCAATTCCCAGCTATTCTTCTGCAGTTTTGTCGCCGTTTACCATCTCTGAGATGACGTCAATTCTTTGTTGAATCTCAAACGCGTTCAAAACAACTGCACCAACGTTTTCTGCTAGCGCTTCAAACTTTTCAATCGATTTTGCCGTAAACATGTTTTCGCGTGGGTCGTTCAATTGGATTAAACCCAAAGTTTTGTTCCCGTTTCGCATTGGAATCAACGCAACCGATTCGTAACCACTATGGTTGCACATGTTTCGGGTTCGCCCCAACCTTTGTTTTTCCGTGGTTGTTTCCAAAAGCCGACTTGTACTGTTCGTCCAAAAAGTCCCAGTTTTGGTGAAGCAATCCATTTTTGGGTCAAAACGTCCCTGAAGCACGTTTCCACACATGCACTCTAGTAGTGGGTCGCCTTTGTCATCTATGATTGGGTCTCCGTTATCGTCTTTTGCGCAAAGACTGCTCTCTTTTTGTATGAAAAACTCTGGAAACCCCTTGTTTACAATATACGGGTAATCCCCGTTGTTGACCAGTCTGATTGCAACGCTTTGGCAATCTGACATGTTGTGAATGTGTCCAAGAATATCCGCTAAAACTTCCTTGAATGCTACAAAATTTTGTGGTTTTTGCGTCATCTCTCTGAGACTCCGATTAAACTTGTTTGCTTTACGTTTTTTGGGGTAATAAAATTTGGTGTTTACAGTTGAATACAATGTGTTGCAGTGTGGACGCTCACTTTAACTGCGGTTTGGAACAAATAATGTATTTTACCGCCTGAACAAGGATTAGGTTAGAATGGAGAATAATTCTGTTAACTTTAAGAAAAACAGGGATAAGCATGTTCCATGTGAAGTAGGTTCGTCCTGTCCGTCCGATGGTTCTATGTTTTTTCAAATATTTTTCTTAACTAACGACCCAACCCAAGACGTTGAAGTTTTAGAAACTAAAGAGATGGATTTCTGGGAGATTGTTCAACGTTTAAAGATGGGTGACTCCGTTTTTATTAACTACAAAAATTCTGAAAACTACAAACCAACCTTTTCGCCAATAACAAACTGAACAAAATTGGATGCTCATACACTTGCTAAACAATAATGCATTCACCATAATAGTTAACTGGAACCGATGCAGCGGAGAAGGAACATGCACCAAAATTTGTCCAGTCGACGTTTTTGAACTTCAAGAACTCAAAGACTACCCTGAAACCCTAAAATCCGTCCCAGTAAACCCGCAGAACTGCACGTATTGCATGAAATGTGTTCC
>JAOZIC010000096.1:10177-15681 GCA_026014605.1 Candidatus Bathyarchaeota archaeon | reverse complement strand
ACAAATTCCTTCAACATCTTTTTGCAGGGCTACGCCAATCAACAAACCGTTCAAGCCCGTAACCCTTCCTTCACCGCTGACTAGCTGTACATCTTTTTGTTTCAAAAACTCTTTGAGTTCAGGCTTGTTTACCACTCCAAAAACTCTTGGTTTTCCTTCCTGAGGGTTAGGAACCGCGGCAAAAGTGTAAACTCGTTTCACTCCAAACTCTATGCCAACATCCAAAACTTTGTTGGCCAACTTTTGAATATCACTTAAAGATTGAGGCTGAATTTCTCCAACACAAATTATCAAGTCGCCCTGCTCGGTGTTGGCGTAGTAGAAAGTGTGGCTGTATTCGTTGATTTTTCCGATTCCCTCTTTGAAGTAGATGTCGTTGCTTGAGCTAAGAATTTCAGCGAACGGTTTTGCGTCTAACTTTTGGACCAAAAAATCAGCAGACATACGAGCTAACATGCCCATTCCAGGCCACGCAGCGATCAATGTTGGGTTTTTAAGTATCGGCTTTTCTTTGAACTGTAACTCCACGTTTTCCAGCTCCAAAAACAAAGTCTAATGATTTGTCTATGTTTTTGCTCATTAATAATTTCTGGGGTACTTCGTCTTTGCACAATTTTTTTGGTTTTTTTGTTGATGACTGATATGGACTCTGTGTTCATAAACAATAATAAAAATGACTCATTTTAGAGAATGGTGGAGTCTCCAGTGTCAAAAAGTTTCAATGTTCCCCAGCAGGTGGCTGGAAGAAAACTTATTGTTTACAAGTCGCGTGTCGACATTAAAACAGTAAAAGCAACTGCCGAAAACATGAAGACCCAACTGTTTCGCAAATTTATTTTCATGAAACCTAAACCTGAAGAAATTCACGTTGTTTCAATCGACAAATATTTTGAGCCTTACGTGTTTGTTGATGGCGAGTACAGTATTGATTATTCCAAAAAGTGGTTGCATAATATTCAAGTCGAGGAAACTATGCAAGAACTCACTATTTGTGGCGAAAGAATTGCGCCAAAATCGTTGACGGATTCTCTTGATATTTCGTGTAAGATAGTGCAGCTAACTGGAACTGGTCGTTACAAATTTGTGAGAAAAGCCAACATAATTTTTGACAAAGAATGGAACGAAGTTGGAATTCAAAAACTTCCGTTCTTGGCTTTCGAAGAGCAACCTGAAGATATTCTAAACCAAATTGAGCCACAATTCAAGAACGATGAACTTACATCAGAAAAAGACTTGGAACTGCTCAAGTCAAAACTTGTACAACGACCACCAGACATCTTGACCATCCATAACGAGTGCTTCAAAGTTACAGAGCGCGCAGTAATATACAAGCCGATGTTTGACGTTACAGTTGAAAACACGGCATCAAAAAAACGGGTGCACCTGTTAATTGACGCCATTACCGGAAATACTGCATCTGTAAAACAAACCAAAATGCCCAAAACAAAAGAAGCTAAAGAACCCAAAAAGCCTTCAACAACAAAAGACGCCAAAAAGCAAGATTCTGTTGATGCGACACAAACAGAACAAAAACCTGAACCTAAAATGCCCCAAAAACAAACTGCACCAGTTGCCAAACGGTTGTAACTGCTTCAAAACTTATTCAGTTGTGTCAGCTGCCTCAGCGATTATTGCTACTTCTTTTATGCCTAACTTTTTGTTTGTTGCCTTAACTAATAGTCTTCCTTGCCAACCACAATCACGGCACTCATGCTTTTCAGGCAGTAAACCTGCGTGCCCTGACATGTCGCCACTCATTGATTTAGCTCTTCGAACTCGGGGACTTTTACAGTTTGGACAAATCTGAACTTCAACATGTTTTTCGTCTTTTTCAAGCTCTTCTAAAACTTCAAGCAACTGCGAAAACTTTTGGCTTTCTGCTTTCTTTTCTTTAAGCACGGTTTTCTGCTTTTGTTTCTTTTTCTTCTTTTGTTTTTTAGTTGTCAAAACAGGTTGCAACCTCAAAGTTGTCGCTACAGATTCTATTATTGTTTAGCAGTTAAATTTTTTCAAAAAATATAATGTATGGCTCACGTGTTTTTTGTTCGAACCAACAAGAATTGGCGGTTTATACAAAACCAGAATAAACTATCTGATAATATGTTTCATAAACTGAAAACCTAAAAGCATCCTGTAACCTGTACCTTTTGTCGAACTGGAGTGTTGTTCGGTGATTTTACGGTTGCAACAAACGCATGTAGACTTGCTTAGAAACCACGCAAATGATGTGCACCCCGTTGAGGCTGTTGCGCTGCTTTTTGGTGACCTGCCCCAAAATGAGGCTGTAGTGAAAACGGTTACGGTTGTCGCAAACAGGCTCGGGTCCGTTGTAAAATTTGAAGTAGACCCCGAAATAGTTGTTTCAGCTTTCATGGATGCAGAAAAACAGGGCTACGAGTTTATCGGCTTATTCCATTCACACCCCGCACCTGCTGTGCCCTCTGCTGTTGACCTTAAATCTATGAAACTGTGGGGAGACGCAATATGGCTGATTTTGTCTACTACCGATGGCGAGCTTGGTGCGTATCAGTTAACAGACGGAAACCTTGAGAAAGTAACCGTGATAACCAAATAAACTATCAAAAAGAGGTGAATGCCAAAATTGGATAAGTCATCTAACATAATTATTGTTGGTAACGGCGTTGCTGGTGTTACAGCGGCTAGGTTAATCAAAGAAAAAAGTCCTAAGACCAATGTTGATGTATACACCGACGAACCCCACAACTACTATCCTCGCCCAAGACTCTACGAAGTAATGTCTGGGCAGGCTCAACCCCAAGACGTCTACCTTTTTTCAGAACAGTGGTACAAAACAAAGGGAATCAATGTTCACTTAAACAAAAAAGTGACAGAAATCAAAACCAAACAAAAACAAATTCTGCTAGACGACCAAACAACCGCAAAATATGACAAACTATTACTAGCAAACGGAGCCCACCCATTTATTCCCCCAATCAAAGGCGTAGAAACAAAAGGAGTATACACTCTGCGGTACATGCAAGACGCATTAACAATAAAAGAATACGCCAAAACCACCAAAAAAGCGGTTGTTATCGGCGGAGGACTTTTGGGACTCGAATTTGCGTACTGCCTAAGAAAACTTGGTCAACACGTCACAGTTCTAGAAATGCATCAAAGACTACTCCCAAGACAACTAGACCAAGACGGCGCAACCATACTAAAAAGCAAGATCGAATCAACAGGAATCAACGTAGTTTTAGACGCAAAAACAGCCGAAATTCAAGGCAAAAAAACTGGCACAGAAATCTTGCTTGACAACAACCAAACAATCAGCGGCGACCTAGTTCTATTATCCGCAGGAATACGACCCAACACCAACTTAGCATCCACATCAGGAATCAAAGTAAACAAAGGAGTCATAGTCAACAACCACCTGCAAACCAGCGCAAACGACGTATATGCCGCAGGCGACATAGCAGAATTCGAAAGCAAAATCTATGGAATAATACCCGCTGCAATACAACAAGCAAACATTGCAGCAACCAACATGCTCACAACACAACAAATCAACTACGAAGGAACAATCCCCTCAAACACACTAAAAATCGTCGGAATAGACCTCACATCAATCGGAAACGTAAACCCAGACGACAAAAAACTCGAAGAACTCAAAAAAGCGGACCCAAAAAAAGGCATCTACAAAAAACTCGTATTAGACAACGGAGTAATCGTTGGAGCAATATTTCTGGGAACAACAAAAGGCGTAACATCTATAACGAATCTGATAAACCAAAAAACAGACATTACAAAATACAAAAAAACAATACTAGACGAGGACTTTGACTACAAAAAAGTAGCCAGTTTAACGTAACATCTCCCCGCTATGAGTGATAGTTCATGCTGTTACGTCAAAACAGGCTTTCACTTGTCAGTGAACGTTAATTCTTGATTGTTTACTCTTCTCCAGCGTCCTCGACGCCGCCTTCTGTGATTTTGAATCTTGCTTTTTCTTCAGGTAGGTATGGCGAGTCTATGACTGTGGCGATTCTGGTTCCTTTTCCGCCTTTTCTTAGGTAGACTCTGTGGGTTGATGCGTGTGCCATGACGTTTCCGCCTGCTGGTTTGTTTGGGTCTCCGAAGAATGCTGTGGGGTTTGCTTGGACTTGGTTTGTTATTACAACTGCGATGTTGTATGCTTCGGTTAGTCTTAGTAGTTTGTGGAGTTGGCTGTTGAGTTTTTGTTGGCGTTCTGAGAGGTTTTCTCTGCCGACGTATTCGCCCCTGAAATGTCCTATCATTGAGTCAACTACAACTAGTTTGACGTTGTTTTCTGGGCAGAATTTGAAAAGGTGTTCTGTTAGCAGTTCTTGGTGGCTGCTGTTGTATGCTCGTGCTAGGAATATGTTTGCCAGTGTT
Source organism: Candidatus Bathyarchaeota archaeon (assembly GCA_026014605.1). Taxonomy (GTDB): domain Archaea; phylum Thermoproteota; class Bathyarchaeia; order Bathyarchaeales; family Bathyarchaeaceae; genus Bathyarchaeum. The sequence goes on along the minus strand of JAOZIC010000096.1, from coordinate 11,304 downwards.
TCGTGTGGGTCTAGTCCTAGTGTTTCTGCGATTTGGAATACTCGTTCGGGGATGAATGTGCCTTCTGTGTCGATGTATACTACTTTTCCTGCTAGTCCACCGTTTTCTACTGGTTGTTGAACTCGTACGCACAGTGATAGACAGATTTGGGTTTTGCCTACTCCATATTCGCCGATTAGTTCTGTCATTGCCTGCGTTTCGATTCCGCCGCCCATGAGTTGGTTTAGGTTTTCTGAGCCTATGGTGCATCTAAGCATGTCTTGGCGTTTTTTCCAGAGGTCTTCGGCGGTCATGAAGTCTATACCTAGTGTTTCTCTTGCTCCGTTTACTATGCTTAGGACTGTGTTGAATCCGATTCCTGTTTTTTCGGAGATTTCTTTGGGGGGTGTTACTGAGATTGCTTCTGCAGTTGTGAATCCTGCATTTTTTAGTTTGGTTGCTGTGGCTGGTCCTACTCCGGGTAAGTTTTTGAGGTCGCTTTCTTCCATACAATTTCACCTTTTCATGTTGTAAGTTTGATGTTTGGTTATGGAGTCTGTTTTTCGGTTTTAAACAGCTGTGACGTAACGACTATCTGCAAAGTGGGGAGAGGTGGGTGAAAGTAATCTGTTTAGCTGACTTGTTTATATCTGCAAACTTTGGGCGCAGGTTTTTAGCAGTAAAACATATTTACTTTTATCTACTTAGAACACTGTCAACTCTGACGTAGGTTGGGCATGAAAAACAGAAAAATTGCAGGGTTGAGTTATGGTTTTGGAAGTTAACTACAAGTTTAGACTGTTTAAGCCATCAGATTTAGACGGCGTAATACGAATAAACCGAGAATGCCTTCCCGAAAACTACACCACACTGTTTTTCATGAACCTATACAAACGGTTCCCAGACACATTCATAGTCGCAGAAGCAAACAAAGAAATAGTCGGCTACATCATGTGCCGCATCGAAACAGGAATACCCTCCTTTAAAGTCCTTGGAATAAAACGCAAAGGACACGTAATTTCTATCGCAGTTTTGCCAGACCACCACAGAAAAGGAGTCGGCTACAAACTAATACAACAAGCAACCGTAGCCATGGAAAACTACAACGCCAAAGAGTGCTACCTCGAAGTAAGAGAAAGCAACCTGCC
>JAOZIC010000096.1:0-10077 GCA_026014605.1 Candidatus Bathyarchaeota archaeon | reverse complement strand
TCCAAGCGTGCTCCCTTACTCGGGCACCCCTGTGATACGGGTTCATGGGGTATATTGGTTGTCAAAACAAGAAGTGAAAAATGTTCAACAAATTTTTGGGTTTTTAACATTGTTTTTGGTACTTTGCAACAATGTTTTTTGGCTGTATTTAGACTATATATTAAGAATATAAATGCAATATCTCAAAGAAGTGTATTTGTGACCAGCTTTTTTGCGTTTTTTACTGCGTTACGGCAATGTTGTAGCTCCGCGGACGTATGAACAAGAATGGATATGACAGTAATCTTATGCGAACATGTTGAAGCTTGGTCTTTGAATGAAAATGCAAGATTAACCAATGTTTTCAATGAACAACGGTTGGTAACATCTTCAAAAGTTTATGTACAGCAGGTTTATTTGCCGCTTCAAACATCATATATGGTATGCCAACCCATAGAAAGCAACAAAAGGGCGTTGCCCGAAACGAGCTTTCGTTGGAAGAATATTTAAAACAGTTGCCGCCGCCACCTCCAGAACACGTCCACGAGTTAGAGATGGAAAAACGTGTCAAAAAACTTGTAGAGGCACACGCAAAGAAAGCGAACTAAACTGTTGTTTAACCCCGTTTAGCCGCCGTGAACCATCGGAATTAGTACGAGTTCTTCAGTGTCTTTTATTTCGGTTTCCAGTCCTTGTAAGGCATTGATTTCTTTTCCGCCCACAAGAATCAACGCGTTTGGTCTGGGGTCGTTTAGTTGTGAATCAACAAGAACCTGCTTGAACTCGTCTGAAAACGTTTCAGTAAGCTTGGTTATTGCCTGTTTAACAGTTGCTGGCTCTTCTAGTTCTAACTGAAACTGTTTCTTTCCACAAAGCCGCTGGAATACACCCAAAAACCTAACATTTACTTGGATAACCATTTGTTTAACTCTCTTTTAGTTCGGGAGTTCGGTCTCCGAAAAGCTCCACAATCTCTGAGGTAAACTCGATTATGTCGTTGACTTGGGTTATTGCTTGTTCGTTGTCTGTTTTAGGGTTCTGAGCCAGTTGTTGGAGAGCTTTTTCGATTTCAACCAAAAAATTCAGTACTGGCTCTTCGATGCATTGTTGGCTTTGAATTGCTTCAGTGACTATTGGAACAATAACCGAGGGGTCGCCTAAACTGTAGTAGATGGCTGCTTGGGCTTTGGATAATGCTTCAATGATAAAACCTGCCGCCATGTACGGAGTGTTTTTTGCTGCAATTAACTCTGCTTTTGCCTCTCGCAGATAGCGAACCGCCCAGCCTTTTCGATAACCGTCCATGGTCGACAACTAGGTTACCCTCTTGTTTGAATATTGAATAAAGATGTGCAAGTGGTTATAAAAAGCTTACAAAAATGAAGAACCCTGCAGGCTCTTCAGTTTTACTGTTCTTCGTCTTCTTCGTCTATGTCGTAACCAGACGAGGCTGCTGCCAACCTAGAAACGTAACCGGCAACTCGGTTTCTAAGTTTTATTGAAGAAATGTTTGTGTAATCATTCACAAGTTTCTTGTTTGCTTCAAAATTTGCAGAAAACTTGGACGGATACTTCTCTAACAACTCGCGAGCTACTCTTTTCACTTGTTCTGTACGCACTTTACCCATTTTCACATGCCTTCCGTGAATTATAGTCCATTATTACCTTTTATGCTACCAACTGTGCCCTCATCATGCCTTTTATCCCTTACGCCTTCTACACCAAAAAAGTCCACAAAATTATTGAAAATCTGGTCCGCAACCACACTTTTTGTCGTCTCTTTTATCTCTGCAATTGCTTCAACCACGGATAACACAAAACAAGGCGTAGTAAACTTGTCCTTAAACGGACCCCTAAACCGAACAGGTCCATCGGTTTCAGTCATAAGGTTAGTTAACGGAATCTGCTCAATGACCTCACGTATTCCTTTTACATACAATGCGGTGGGGCCTTCTGTAATGTAGTAACCGCGGTCCACAATAGTTGGAATTAAACTGTGAGGCTGACTAAACCAATGCAACAAAACTTTGCTGATTTTATACGACGGAAGCATCTCAACAATCTGACTGGTGGCTCCTCGTGAATGAATTATCGCAGGCAATCCAGTTTTTTCTGCCGCTAGCAGCATCTGATGGAAAACTTGGTTTTGAACCTCAGTGGGTTCGCCAGTTCCCGAATATGTGGAGTCTAAGCCTATTTCGCCAACTGCCACCAAGTTACTGTTTTGTGCATTTTTGTAAATCAAATCAATTGTGTCTTGTGTTTCGTTTGGTTGCAACTTTTTTGTGTTCCAAGGATGAATTCCCAACGCCGCATACAGGTGACCCGGAAACTTTGCGGCTAACTCTAGGCTTTTGCGGCTTGTGTTTAAGTCCATGGCGTTGGCGACTAACCCGACAACATTTGCTTGTTTTGCCTCTTCTACTACCTTTTCTATGTTCTGTGCGTAGTCTTCGTCTGCTAGGTGAATGTGTGCATCAATAAATCTCATAGATTAACCTGCCCTGTTTTAGTTCTGAGAAGTTTTGTTGGAGCTAAAAACCTTTCTGCAACATGGCTACGGTTGCCAAATGATATATTGGTTTTCTGTTCAATCATTAATTGAGGTCGGTTAACTGTGACCAAAAAAGTTGTTTTCACAAAAAACGCTCCCGAACCTGTTGGTCCATACTCACAAGCCATACTAAATGGCGAATCAGTTTTTGTTTCTGGTCAAATTCCATTAAACCCCAAAACTTCAAATGTTGTTGAAGGTGGAATCAAAGAACAAACAGTTCAGGTGCTTGAGAACATAAAGCATGTTCTTGAAAGCGTGGACTTGACGTTGGACGATGTGGTGAAAACGTCGGTGTTTCTAGCTGATTTGGGTGATTTTCAAGCGTTTAACACAGTTTATGCCACATATTTTGTGCAAAATCCGCCAGCACGAACTACTGTGCAGGCAGGTTTGATGACTGGTGTATTAATAGAAATTGATGCAATAGCAAAAAAGTAGTAAAAAACAAAAAAGGGTGAAAAGGGATGAAATTTTCCCTTTTTACTCTACGTGCACTCGGAAGAGGTCGATGTCTTCAGCCATTTCTTGTGTGCTTTTGAGGAATTCTCGGGTTGCGCGTTCTATGTCTTTGGATTGGGTTATGTAACGTCCGACAATAATTATGTCTGCCCCGTTTGCCAGTGCTTCAGGTGCTGTTTGTGGCGTAATTCCGCCCGCAACCGCAACTAAGCATTTTTGTCCTTGGAACTTTTGTTTCATCTCTTTAATTATTTCCCAACGAGTTTTTCCTGTCTTTTCTGCGTCTATGGCACGGTGCAAAATTGCTACATCAGGCAACCTTTGCAGTGACGCAAGTTTGGCAATGGGGTCGTCGACGTTCATTAGGTCCATTATTGCGTAGATTCCGAGCCGTTTTGCTTCTTTGATGAATTTGTCGATTGTTTCTGGTGTTGCTAAGCCTGCAACTACAACTGCGTCTGCGGTTTCTTCGAAGGCTAGGTCAACTTCTACTTTTCCAACGTCTAACGTCTTTAGGTCTGCTACGATGAACATGTCTTTTGCTACGGTTCTTAGTTCGCGAATCACGTTAACTCCATACTTTTTCAGCAGGGGTGTGCCGACTTCAAGTATGATTCTGTCGCTGTCTGGCAGTTCGCTGATGATTTTCTTGACTCTATCCATGTTAGGAACATCCAACGCAATCTGCAGGTAAGGTGGTCTCCATAGTCTTGGCACATTGAATCCCATGATCGGGTGTTTGGCTCGGTCTTTGTCATACATGATTTTTTGGAGTGATGGATAATTCTCAAGCGCCCTAGAAATCGCAAGTTTTGTTGCACCGTAGTTGTAGTGGTAGATGCTACGGTAATCTTTAGCCTGCGGGTGAATGAAAACGCTACAAACAATCACCCATTCGTCAACTTTATCTTCGGGAATAACGCCCTCTTCAACAGAATCCGCAACCGCCTTGGCAACAGCTGCCTGTGCAGGACCAAAAATTTTGCCCGTTTGGTCCATGTTTTTGACTGTAACCTTTGGCACAATCAATGTGTGCGGTTTAGGTGGAAGATTGGGACGAATAACTGCCAGTAGCGGGGTATGTCCAGCCGACAAATTCGACAAACCGTTAGCAAAAGCAGCTCCAACTGGTCCGTCTTTATCGCCTATCAGCAAATCTATGTGAGCTACTTCTGTTCCCTCACCCATCAGGGCTTCGCCGATAAGGTATGCTGATTCTTTAGCTTTCTGTGGAGCATCAAAACCTATTTTTCGTTCATCTGCGTCAGAAAAATCAACATCAAACTCTCGCATCCACTGATACAATGTGTCCCTGTGAATGCCCAAAATATCTGCTGTACCTTTTATTGTCGGTTTGGTTGATCTACTACCGCTAGACCTCTTTAGATTTCTTTCCTCTTTTTTGGCTGATGCCAATAACTTGATAAATTCTTCTTTAGTTTCCGGTCTTTTACCGTCATATCCCGACACAATGTCACCCTCAAAAACACTGTCTCAGTGACCATGTATAAAAATATGTCGGAGTGTTCTGGAAAATCGTTAATGAATCCGACACTTTTTTTGGGTTACTTTTTTTCAGAAAGAATTTTTTGAACTCAAATATGGTGGCTTTACATTCATTCTTAAAAAAGTTGAATACAATCAAGAATTACAAAGTTTCAAAGCATTTTAGACAAAAACAGTGCCAAAATATTATGTGATATGGACTATGCTATAATCTAGTGGGTGTGGTAACTAATTTTTGATGTTACACATAACAAAACTTAGCTACGCGTGGCAGTTTTTTGTTTCACCGTTTGTTTATTTGGTGAATTTTTCTTCACGCCTTTTCTTTTCGTCAACTGCTTCGCGTATCCACTCGGAAGGTTTACCCACAGTTTTGAGATACCTTAGTTGATCCACTCGTAGACGAACTCCATAGTGTAGCTTCTTTTTGCTCATCGGCGTCCACCATTTTAATCGGTATTGAAAATAAAGAAAAGGTTTATGAAAACACAATATTTACTTTGGATATGTCTTGTATTGTTGCCTTTACTTCTGCAACCCTTGTTGTTAGGGTCTAATTTTTGTCGGTGCCTTTTTTATAAAGAAATGTAAATAAGTGACGTAGTGCTCAGAAACGAACAAAATGCCCTGAGGAAATGTTTGGGAGGAAAGTTGGGCGATGGAAGATGCCTTTTTGAAGCTAGCTCTTGGGTTGCTTAAAGCAAGCGAAGACCATGAACGATACCGTGGAGAAGAATGTATAAACCTGATTGCAAGTGAGGGACTAAAATCTCCAGCAGTCGCAGAGATGTTAGACAAATCACATGATTTAGAGTCCAGATACGCCGAAGGCGAAAACGACCTAAAAGGACACGCAAAAGCGCGCCACTATCAAGGACAAAAATACATGACAAAAATCGAGGACTACTCAACAGACCTTATGAAAAGCCTGTTTGACTGCAACTGGGCAGATGTACGGCTTGTGTCGGGAACACACGCAAACCTTGCAACGTTTAAGGGCATCTCGTTGGCAACAAAAAACAACCGAATGGTAGTTTTGCCCCTAAGCGCAGGCGCACACATAACACACGACTACTCAGGCTTAGCTGGACGTGTTTTAGGCTTAGAAACAATCAACCACGCCTACAACATAGACGAACTAAACATAGCAATAGAAAAATCTGCAACCATAATCGAGGCAACCCGACCCGGAATCGTCACATTTGGAGGCAGCGTATTCCAGTTTCCACACCCAGTCAAAGAGTTAGCACAAATCGCCAAAGACAACGGCGCATACGTAGCCTACGACGCTGCCCATGTTCTGGGTTTGATTGCAGGTGGAGAATTCCAAAGTCCCCTAAAGGAAGGTGCGGACTTTATTACTGCGTCCACTCACAAGACTTTTCCTGGACCGCAGGGCGGTGTTATTCTTGCTAACTGTGAAGATGAACGAACAAAAAAGGCAATCAAAAAGGTGCAGCACGCTGTTTTTCCGTTGAGTGCTTCTAACACTCATCTGGGTAGGCTTCCTGCTCTTGGTTTGGCTGCGTTGGAAATGAAGGTTTACGGAAAAGAGTTAGCAAAACAAACAATCCAAAATGCTCAGGTTGCTGCTAAATGTTTGTCGGAAAACGGCGTGAATGTTTTAGGTAAAAAGAACGGTTTCACAAAGTCTCACCAGATTGTTGTAGATGTCCGCGAATATGGTGGCGGTCAAAAACTTGCGTTTAGCCTTGAAGATGCCAACCTAATTTTGAACAAAAACCTGCTGCCTTACGACAATCAACACAACCGTGGCGACCCATCTGGTCTGCGAATCGGTTTCCAAGATGTAACACGAAGAGGCTTCAAACCCAAAGATGTTGAATGCATCTGTTCGTTGATGTTAGATGTGATTAAAGGCAAACGGACGAGTGCTGAAGTTAAAAAAGACGTTATCAAACTACGACAAGACTTCAACGAAATCAAATACTGTTTCCAAAGTGTCGGCGAGGCAAAAGAGTACCTGCAAAAGCACGTGTAATATTTAAAATAATTCTGCGTTTTTACGCAGAACCATTTTTTGTTTCTATATTTTTGTTACGATAATTTTTTATAGCAGAAGCCATTTCTGTTTTTTCAACTTAAAGGAAACAGCGCATATGAATAGCCACTCGATGACTTCTATGACTTCTTGGCAGTTCTATAGCTTTAGCTATTTCTTTTATAACTAAGCTCAGATAGCTGAAATTTACTGTCTTTAGCTTTCTGGGCTTCTTGGAGGGTTTTGTTGTAATGACACAAAATAAAATGAAAAATAACAAACGCATCGTGGTTAAATACGGAGGTTCAAGTCTCGCAGACCATGAACGAATCATACGTGCAGTTACGGCAGTTGCCAACGAAGCAAAACGCGGCACACAAGTCGCCGTAATAGTCTCTGCGATGGGAAAAACCACCGACACACTATTGCATGCCGCCAAAAACACATCAAACGGCAACCTGAAAAACCATGACCTAGACGAAATCTTGGCAATGGGCGAACGAACAAGCATAAGAATCATATCTGCAGCACTACGTGCACAGGGCATAAACTCGCGCCATGTAGACCCGCTGGATGCAGAATGGCCAATTATTACTGACGACGTGTTTTCGGACGCAAACCCGATACGGGACGTTTGTTACCAAAAAGCAAAGCAAACAATTCTTCCACTAGTTGAAAGCGGCGTTGTTCCTGTTATCGCTGGTTTTATTGGCAAAACACAAGACAACAAAGTAACCACACTAGGACGAGGCGGAAGCGACACAACCGCCTTTATCTTAGCCAAGGCACTGGATGCGGATGAACTCATTTTGGTTACTGACGCTGAAGGAATCATGTCCGCTGACCCCAAAGTAATCAAAAACCCTGAACGTATAGCAGAAATTGACGTTAACACTTTGGTTGGTTTAGCCGATTCTGGAACCAAATTTATTCACCGCAAAGCGTTGCGATACAAAGAAGCCTCCGTGAAAGTACGCGTAATCAAACACATCCACGGCGACCTAAACGCCAAAGGAACCATAATCAAAGGAGCCCTATCCACAGATTTGGATGTAGAATTAGCTAGTCCAGACCCTGCAATGTCCATTACTGTTGTAGGAAATGGTCTTTCAGAAAACCCTGATGTCATCAAAGAGTTAACAGAAACCGTGAAAAACCACGCCGAGTTGCTTGGTTTATCGCTTAACTACGATTCGATAATTTTGTACGTTTCAGAAAACGAAAACTCGGAAGCGCTCCTTGAAAACGTCCATAACGTTATCGTGGAACACAATGAAACATTAGCTATGTCTGTGAAACGGCAACTGGTGTTTATGAAAATTAAAGGAGTTGGGCTGGAAAAAACTCCTGGTTTGACGGGTAGAATTTCTGAGGCGCTGCGGATGAATTGTATTAACATTTTTGGTTTGATAACAATAACTTCTAGTATCCTTCTTTTCGTTAATTGGAGCGAAAAAGACAAAACATTGAAGTTAGTTAGAAACGCATTGAGAGATGACAAAACATGTTGAAAGCTGCTGTATTAGGAGCAACAGGAAACGTTGGCCAAATCTTTGTCCAACTGCTAGAGAACCATCCATGGTTCGAAGTAACAACTGTTGCTGCCTCAGAAAGAAGTAAAGGACGAACATACGGTGAAGCATCACGGTGGAGACAAACAACACCAGTTCCTGAGGCTGTCGCCCAAATGGAAGTCGTCGACATATCCCCCAAAGCCGTCAAAAACGTTGACATAGTATTCTCGGCGCTACCCTCAAACGTTGCCGGAAAAGTAGAAGAAGACTTCGCTGCCGCAGGATACGTCGTGGTTAGCAACGCATCTGCCCATCGAATGGACCCAGACGTGCCCATGTTAAACCCCGAAATAAACAGCAGCCACGTTTGTCTTATCGAACAGCAACGTAAAAACAGAAAATGGGACGGCGCAATCGTAACAAACCCCAACTGCAGCACAACAGTACTTACACTCCCATTAAAGCCAATATACGACAAGTTTGGCATCAAAAGCATGATAGTTTCCACAATGCAAGCAATATCAGGCGCAGGCTACCCCGGAGTAGCATCCTTGGACATCGTAGATAACGTAATTCCATACATCGGCGGCGAAGAACCAAAAATGGAATCTGAAACACAAAAGATTCTTGGCACAGCCACAGAACCTGCGCCATTCAAAGTTTCATCCAGTTGCCATCGAGTTCCCACAATTGACGGACATCTCGAAGCCGTTTTCGTGGAAACAGAACAAGAAGCAGACCCCAAAGCCGTAGCCAAGGCTATGGAAAACTTTGTAGGCGAACCACAAACACTCAAGCTTCCGTCTGCTCCCGAAAAACCAGTAGTTGTCACATGGGAACCTGACCGTCCACAAACAAGGCTGGACAGAATGGAAGGCAACGGCATGAGCACAGTAGTGGGCAGACTCAGAAAAGACCCCGTATTAGGCGGAGTAAAATTCATTGCGTTAGGCCATAACACAATACGTGGCGCTGCTGGATGCGGAGTTCTTAACGGCGAATACTTGAAAGTAAAGAATTACCTCTAACGGATGTGAAACCTTTGGAACAAGGCAAAAAAAGGCGACTAAGACGAATCTTCCAAAACGACAACAAAACAGTAGTTGTCCCCATGGACCACGGAGTAACCGTTGGGCCAATCAGCGGACTGGAAAACATGCAAAACACCATCAACAAACTAGTAACCGGTTGTGTAGACGCTGTTCTAGTTAACCGAGGCATAGCAAAAAAAGTGGATGTCGGAAACGCTGGTTTGATAATTCATCTATCAGGAATTTCCCAGATGTGCCCTGAACCAAACAGCAAAGTCCAAATCAGCTACGTAGACGACGCAGTACGTTTAGGCGCAGACGCTGTCTCTGTTCACGTTAACGTGGGCGCAAAAAATGAAGGCAGTATGCTTGAAACTTTGGGCAAAGTTGCCTGCGAATGTGACGATTACGGTATGCCTCTGCTTGCTATGATGTACCCACGAGGACCTGGTGTTAGTAACCCTCACGCCGTAAAGGTAGTTGCTCACGCTGCGCGTCTAGGTGCAGAGTTGGGCGCAGACATAATCAAAACTAACTACACGGGCGACGTGGAATCCTTCACGCAAGTTGTGCAGTCTTGTCCTGTTCCAGTTATTATTGCGGGTGGACCAAAAGCAGAAACCTCCCGAGACGTTTTGCAGATGGTCAAAGACTCCATAACCGCAGGAGGCGCAGGATTATCCATAGGCAGAAACGTGTTCCAACACCAAGACCCCACAAAAATTGCAAAAGCACTATGCGGCATAGTCCACTGCGGGGCTTCGGTTGAACAAGCCTTGATGATTCTAGGTGAATCAAAATGAAAGAACTTTGGCTAGAACTAGACCCAAAGCTTCCAAACGACAAAAAAGGTAAACTGCTTAGTTCTGCGTCTGAAATCTGCGACACCGTATTGGTTGAACCCGCGGATGTTGACGCCGCAAAGAAGGCGGGAAACAAAACTGCATCTGTTGGGGGAACAGTTGACATCACTGTTTTGCCTGTTTTTGATTCTGAGAAAGTAAAAGAACTAAAAAGCCAAAACAAAAC
>JAOZIC010000024.1:18418-20482 GCA_026014605.1 Candidatus Bathyarchaeota archaeon | reverse complement strand
TTTTTCTGAAATTTCCAGCAACAAAAAAGCTTTGGAAATAAAACTTCACACAAACATTAGCACAAAAAAGTTGAAACCAAAAAATCAGGATTTATCGGCGCTGAGCATTTTACGTCTTTTGTCTTCGCCGGGTTTGACTTTTTCTTCTACCCACCCGTATTGGCGTTCGTAGATGTGGCAGTTTTTGCTGTGAAAGATAAGTTTGCCCGTTTCCAGTTGCATGTTTCCTCTTCTGTTAATTTCTGACACTAATGCCTCGTTAAAAATTTGAATCCCCGCAATATTAGCAGGCAAACCAGCGTAAGCGTCCCATGACCTGAAATAGCACGTAAGATTCAGTTTGTTATCCAAAATCTCGGTGTCTATCAGGCTCAAACAGGGAGGTTCATGTTTTTTGTCTTTGGACAGCTGTTTTTTGATGTCCTCGGGCAAACGGATAACAAATGTTACTTGGCGGTCGCGTTGCTCTTCTACATACCGCTTAACAGCCTCCTCAACTTGGTCAACGGGGTCTCGCATTCGGCTTCCGTATGTGTAGGTTTCTTCTTCGATTGCACCTGACCACAAATACTTCAACGCATACCAGTTAACATACCGCATGTCACACGGAGCCATAAAATCAACCAAAGGACGGTTTGCGGGATTTGTGATTTCTATGCTTACGTTGAGTTTTTTTGTTTCACAAACCTCGGAGCCGTAACCCACCTCGAAAAGGTCGCCGTTGTACCAGATTTCGTTTAACACCTTGTACCACGCGTCTGGGCAATCAAAAGCCTTAATCACAGTATACTTCAACAAAAAATCCCTCAAACTACCCCATAAACTAACGAATACACATTCTATACCTGCAACAGCTAGTAAATATTTGTGTTTTTAACAAAAAACGTGAAAACAAAAAATGGGGGATGCCTATTCTTCGATGGCTTTTTTGATGTCTTCAACTTCTTTGGTAACTGAGTCAAGTTTTTGGTTTATTTCCTGTAGCTCATCTGACAACTTTTTGTCTAACTGGTTCTCTGGTTCACTACCGTTTTGAATCTCTAGAGTCACCACTAAAGCAACAAAAACAAGCGCACCAACTGGAACATACAGTCCAAAGAGTAGGTCTCCTAAAATGTCAGCCGCAAGCGCCACCCAGATGTATACCGAAGCTATTACAGCTACTGCAAACCAGCAACTTGCAATTATTACCGATTTTGAACTCATTTTTCTGCCTCCTGTTTGAGTAGTTCAGGTGAAATATGGATGTCGAAGTCCCCAAGACTGTAATACCTGAGCGCTCTTGCCTCGCCGTCCAGCAGGACAATCCGGCTTTTGACGATGTTGCCTCGTTCAAGTTTCTTTAGGTGAATTTTTGCCAGTGCCCTGTTGATTTCTAGTTTGTTTGCGATTTGGTTTAGATACATGTCCTCGCCTTCCTTAGCAAGCAACATTACTATTCTGAGCCTTACCGGATGCGCTAGGGCTTTGAGTTTTTGTGACACATTTTCGACAAACGTCATCCATGTTTACCACAATATTACATGTAATCAAAATATTACATATATCTTTTGCGGAAAAACCAAAAACCAGAAAAAAACAAGGGCAAAAAAACGCCCAGAACTACAGAATCTTACGTTGCCTGTAATTATCATAATCAGGCAAGATTCTCTTATACTCCGTATCCATCAACGTGGACGAAATAATAAAATCCGCAGTCGAACGATTACACGCAACCGGAATATTCCAAACAACAGCCATACGCAAAAGCGCCTTAATATCCGGGTCATGAGGAAGCGACTCAAGCGGGTCCCAGAAAAAGATCAACAAATCAATTTCACCGTTAGAAATCTTTGCACCAATCTGCATATCTCCACCCAAGGGACCGCTTTTGAGCTTGTTAATTTTCAGTCCTAGCTCTTGTTCGATAAGTTTGCCAGTTGTTCCTGTTCCATAAAGTTCGTGCAAACTCAAAAGATACTTGTTAAACTTAACCCACTCAAGCAAATCCGCTTTCTTATTGTCGTGAGCAACCAGTGCAACGTGCTTTCTTTTCGCGATTATCATATTTTTTTCCATGTTTTT
>JAOZIC010000024.1:16114-18318 GCA_026014605.1 Candidatus Bathyarchaeota archaeon | reverse complement strand
CAACCAGTGCAACGTGCTTTCTTTTCGCGATTATCATATTTTTTTCCATGTTTTTTCTCTCTCCAACTGTGATAGAGTCAGTCGTGAAACAAAAAATTTGCTAACATAAACTACGTAATGTTAACATTTGTTATCTTTATCTTCCGAACGACACGCTTTAGGTTGATAAACACACCACGGGTCATCAGCCAAATAGTCACCTTGCATCTGCGTGGGTTCATGTAAAGCTCCACAAAAGTCCATATTCTCGGTTGTTACGCCGTAGGCTCGTGCTCGGCAGCCTCCACACACCTCGCGGTGCTCGCAAAGCCTGCATTTTCCTTTTAGCTGGTCAAAGTCCCGCAAGGCATTGAAAACTTCAGAATTAAACCAGATATCCTTGAACGACTTATCGCGGATGTTACCAAGACTAACCGGCATATACGGACACGGCGTAACCTCTCCAGTCGGGTAGATTCGACAATAATACAGCCCCGCCATGCATCCTCGAACCCACCGAGACATATCCACTCCCTGTTCTTTAGCAACCCGCATGAACTGAGGCGCACACGAAGGCTTCACATTGAGTTTATGTTTCGAAGTTTTAGCAAGCGTGTTTTTGATCATTTCCTCATACATTTCTGGCGTAATATCCTCAAGCTCTGTTCCCCGCCCCGTGGGTACTAAAAAGAATAGATGAAAATTGTCTACACCTAACTCTTCAGCCAATGCCATGATGTCATCGACTTCATCATAGTTTTGCTGAGTAACCGTACAGTTAACCTGAACCTCTAAACCAGCCGCCTTAAGCGCCTTAATCGCGTTCACCGCACGCTCCCAACAACCCTTAACGCCTCTGAATTCGTCGTGACGTTCAGGTATGCTTGAATCCAAACTAATTGCTACCGTCCACATTCCAGCATCTTTGAGTTTTTTCGCAACCTTGTCGTCAATCAGCATGCCGTTGCTGCCCATGCCCATCCTCATTCCGCGGTCAGCGCCATACCTGATTATTTCGTAGATGTCATCCCTGAGCAGAGGCTCACCGCCGCTTAAAATCAGTAAAGGTTTGCTGACTTCGGTTATCTGGTGGATGAGCATCTTTGCGGCGTCGGTGCTTAATTCGTTACCAAAATCTGTGTCTTTGGCATTAATGTAACAATGAGAACACTTCAAGTTACACTTCAACGTCACATTCCAAGAAACAACCAAAGGAACATACTTCTCCGTAGACTGCGCAGAAGAAGCAGGCGCAAGCCTCAACGTAAAATCACATTTTCCGTCAACAGCCATCAGTGCAGGTTGGTCAACACCCAACGGAAACGGCATCACCTTTTCAAACATTGCTTGAGCGTGAGCTTTGCAAAAGTTTTTACAAAATAGTTGAGGTGTTGCAAGTTTTTTACCAAGTTCTGCTTCAATGTAGCTGTGGCTTCCAAAGATTGGACAATTCAAAAACCGCATATGTCCCCCCAAGTTTTTCATGTCCATTTTATGTTCAATAAAGTGGTCGCTAAGCATCAACTTCTGCAGCTTTTGTTTTTCTATCCCAAGTTTCAACGAAACATCAAACGCGGCTTCAACAGTCTGCTTTCCAAACCTAGTTTTCACGCGGTCAAAAACTTGTGCAACACGGTCAAAACCCAAATCTTCAGCTAACTGTTCAATTATCAAAAGACCCTTTATTGTCTCGTATTCTTGGCGTAAACGCATCTCGACAACATAATCAAACCAGTCACCAAACAAACTTTGAAGTTCTTGTGCAGAAGCTTGGTCTTGTGTTTCAATCAACTGCAAAACTTTCTTTGTCTTTTCAGCTAATGCTCTAAACATCTGAATCTTTTCCTCAACCTCAAGAGACGGCTTCTTAAAACCAGAAATTACGCTATCTTTTACTGGTTCAACATCACGCAGAAGTTCTTTGGCGTCAGAAACAAAGTCATCGTAAAACATCAACAACAAATCGTCAACGTCAGGGGCACCAACTTGCAGTTCTTCAAGAATTACACCATACTCGGAAGACATCTTTGTTACCATCGCCATGTGGTACAGCAGGGAGCCTTCCATTCCGGGGTCTACGGTTTTGCCCATGGCGCCGTAGAAAATTTCAGTTGCATATTTTTTTGCGGTATTGAAGTCTCCAGAAGATATTGCGTGTAACGTTTTGTCGAGTTTGGTTTTTCTTTCTTTGAGTAGTAGTGCCCATTTGTGACAGTGTTCTTGAT
>JAOZIC010000024.1:12887-16014 GCA_026014605.1 Candidatus Bathyarchaeota archaeon | reverse complement strand
TTGTGACAGTGTTCTTGATTAAACTTGGTTAACGTTGACCTCTCCGTTATCGATTTAATGGCGTTAAAGCGCTGAAGGGTTATAAGTTCTTTGATTTTCCCCGTTTTTGGTCGAAACGGCTTACCTTGTTTGTTGTGGTGTGGGTTTTAGCTCTATTGGCCATGGTATGTGTAAACTAAAGTTTACTAAAAGTAAAGTTTATATTACATTTAGTGATGTTATATTTACGTGAGAAGTGCGCTAATGAAAACCCGAAAGCTAGCCATTTGCGGAGCAATCCTTTCACTTATTCTTGCAATCGTAGTTACTTGGTCAATCCACTTTGGAAATCCAATACTTGTCGTAGTGGCGAGTATATCTGTATTTGCAGTCTCATTCCTTTTGTCGCGCAAAGACAAAACAGTTCGTGGCGATGAACGAATCCAACTAATAAACGAAAAATCTGCCACAGCAACCTTGAGCACCTATATTTTGGGCATAACTTTGGTCGGAGTCGTTCTGTTGACGCTTGATAACAGTGGTTCCAGTGGGCTTTCTTCAGCAGGTTACACTCTTTT
Organism: Candidatus Bathyarchaeota archaeon; assembly: GCA_026014605.1. Classification (GTDB taxonomy): domain Archaea; phylum Thermoproteota; class Bathyarchaeia; order Bathyarchaeales; family Bathyarchaeaceae; genus Bathyarchaeum. The sequence continues at coordinate 15,457 of JAOZIC010000024.1, read as the reverse complement.
GTACTCTGCTTGTGTGTTACTGGTTTTGAACCTATTTTTCGGAATATATTACCGCCGAAAGTATGGGGGATAACAACTAGGTGCAAACTAAACTCAAGGTGTACAGAGCAATGCATAACCTGACACAAGAAGACCTCGCAAACGCAATCGGAGTAACCCGGCAAACAGTAATCGCAATGGAAAAAGGAAAATACAACCCATCTTTGGAACTTGCTTTCAAAATAGCGCGCTACTTCAAAGTTAGTATTGAAAATGTTTTTATCTATGACCAAAATGATAAACAATCGGAAAAGGGGAGACTAAACGTTGAGTGAAAATAAATCGAAGTTAGCAATCAACATAAATGGCGTTTCTAAAAACTTTGGAACTGTTCAAGCAGTCAAAAACCTAGACTTGCAAATCGATGCAGGAACAGTTTTTGGATTTCTTGGTCCAAACGGTTCAGGCAAATCAACAACCATGAAAATGATAATGGGTCTGATAAAACCTAATTCAGGCAACCTAAACGTTTACGGCATAGACGTAACAGCAAACCCATGGGACGTCAAAAAAATTGTAGGCTACGTACCCGAAAGCCCCAGACTCTATGATTTTCTTACTGGACTTGAATACTTGGATTTCATCGCTGACGTCTACGGCTTAGACGCCCACACCAAAAAAACCCGAATCGACGAGTACTTAGAAGCCTTTGACTTGGAGAACCGCGAAAACGAAATGATAAGCGGATACTCCCACGGTATGCAACAAAAGATTGCAATCATTGCGGCTCTGTTGCACAAGCCCAAACTGCTGATTCTAGACGAGCCACTAAGCGGATTAGACCCCAAGTCTGCCCGAATTGTAAAAGACTTGATTCACAAACTGACCAGCGAAGGCGTAACAACCATCCTGAGTACTCATGTTCTGGAGATAGCAGACGCCGTCTGTGACAAGATGGCAATCCTGTATCAGGGAACTAAACTGGCAGAAGGCACACCCTCCCAACTGCGCAAAGAATCCAAGATGCCTGACTCGACACTAGAAGACATCTTCCTGAAACTAACTGGAACAAACGACATCAAAGACATCGTTCAAGCCCTAGGAAAATAGGTGAACCGCCCTTGAACGTCAAATTAATCTTTCATTTTGCCAAAATCTTGGCGCTCTCTTCAGTAAGAGCACAAAGAATGAAAGGCTCCACTCCGTCTGGGCTTGGGAAGTCACCAAAAATAAATCTGATTATAGGCATCGCAGGCTTTGCAGTTGCGGCAGTTTTGGTGGCAACTTTTGCTAAAAACCTCCTTGCATCCCTTGGCGGTAACATGTTCATGTTTCAGGTAGCGATTTTCTTGCCAGCTTTGATGACCTTGATGGCAGTAATGTATGGTTTGCTGTTTGAGTTCAGCCAATCATCTTCTGTTGGGTCTTCAGACGTAATCAACTGGCTTCCTATACACGCAGTAGAATTCATTTTAGCTTCCGTGCTTTCAATGCTTTACTTCCTGTCTCCGCTAATCGGCATCGTCTTTGGAGCTACAGTCGGCTTGGCCGTAGCTACAAGCATGATTGATGTTGGCTTATTCACTCTGGTTGTAGGCTGTGTCGGCATATTCTTGGGCGCTTTCTCTCTTGAAATAATTCGCGCAATTACAAACCGTGTATCTTCTTCAGTCTACAAACGCAGCGGAAAGTCAGCCATAATCATCAGAATGACCGTATTTATCCTGATGTTTGTTATTTACATGCTCATATCAAACGTGAACTTCCTGTTCTCCATCCTTAACCAGTACATGAACGGAATACAATCCGCATGGTTCATACCTGTTCTTTGGCCATCACTGACCCTAATTAACTACATGTCTGCACAAACCTTCGAAGTGCTGACATATCTAGTGCTCAGTGTAGCCTTTGCTGCAGCGCTTCTTTGGGTAAGCATAAAACTCAGAGAAAGATACTGGGTTCCAGCACCATTTGCAATCAGGGTTTCATCCGCAAAAGCCTATACTCCAAAACAAGGTTTTCTAGGACGCTTAGGATTCACAAGTGCTGAAGCTGCAATACTTCGAAAAGACTTCCGTGGTTTGACTCGACGAAAAGAGATGCTGGTCTGGATTGCAGTGCCTATCGGAATAAGTGTAATCTCGTTCTTTTCTGTGCCCTCGACATTATCGACAGCGTCAACGTTTGATCGTTTAGCACTATTCTGGGGACCATTGATGGGTGTGGGCATGTTCGCGTTTTATCTTTCACTGACAGGAATCGGGCAAGAAGGGAGTGCTTTTCTTAACCTTCGGATTATTCCCTTGAAAGAAAAAGAGGTAATCAAGGCAAAACTTTCAACAGCCCTAGTTCCAGCAACAATTGGCATGATTATTGTCGCCGTACTGATACAAATGCTTGTGCAACCCCGACTCGAAGCACTGATATCGCTGACTGTAACGCTGTTTGCTGTTCTTTTCGAATGCGCCTTTGTAGGTTTAGCTGTAGGCAGCAGATTTCCAGACTTTACCGAAGTTCCAAGAGCACGTTTCGTTGACCAGAAAGGAGTTTGGCTGGGAATGGGAATAATGGTTTGTGGATTGTGCATAACG
>JAOZIC010000024.1:0-12787 GCA_026014605.1 Candidatus Bathyarchaeota archaeon | reverse complement strand
ATAGTTTGATTCATAAATTACATTAATAATCCCTTTGTTGAGAAAAAGTTTATTTTTTGCCTTTAGTGCTCGTTTTTCCAATGTTTTCGAAAGGTAAATAAGCACCAAAATGAGTGAATATTTTCAAACTGAGACTGAGGTAGCTTAAATTGGCTAAGAAAGGCTTATTTGTTAAAGCAAAAGAACTGAAAACAGATGTTGCTCTAGTAAAAAATCTTGAACTGTCTATCGGCAAACTTGTCGATGACTCTTGGGACGAACCTATGGGTCCCACACCAATGCCCCACATATCAACGTTAAGAGATTGGGACATGAAACTTCTCAATAAATACAAACCTTTTTACATGCCCGACTGTGACCTCTGCTGTCTCTGCACTTACGGCAAATGTGACTTGACAGCAGGAAAACGCGGAGCATGTGGCTTAAACATAGCCGACCAATCTTCTCGTATAGTCCTTATTGCATGTAGCATCGGTGCTGCAACTCATACAGGACACGCACGACACGTTGTCGATCACTTGATTGAAGAATACGGTCGGAACCATTCCCTTAATGTAGGTGGCTTAAACGTTGATGTTGAGGCTCCAGTAACCAGACTTGTTACTGGAATAAAGCCAGAAACACTTGGAGATTTAGACGAAGTTTTGACCTATTGTGAAACACAAGTCACTCATCTGCTCTCTGCAGCTCATACCGGTCAAGAAGCTTGTAACTTGGACTTTGAATCAAAAGCACTTCATGCTGGCAGAGTCGACCAAGTTGGTATGGAAGTCGCAGATCTGGCTCAGATCTCTGTTTTTGATTTTCCCAAAGCTGATCCTGAAGCTCCTCTCATCGAAATGGGGCTGGGAACAATCGACAAAGCAAAACCAGTCATTTGTTGTATAGGTCACAACGTTGTGCCTTCAGTTGGAATCATAGATTACATGAAGGCGAACAAACTTGACAGTAAACTGGAAGTTGTAGGTCTATGTTGTACTGCCATCGACAACTCTAGATACTTTGACCGCGCAAAAATTGTTGGCCCAATCTCATGGGAACTGCGCGTCATACGAAGCGGCCTTGTTGACGTATTGGTTTTGGACGAGCAATGTGTCCGAACAGATTGTTCAAATGAAGCCGAACGCATAAATGCACCAGTTATCGCTGCCTCAGAAAAGAACTGTATCGGCTACAAGAACCGAACAAACGACCCAGTTGACGAGATAGTCAACGACTTGGTAACTCGAAAAGTTCCTGGAGTCTTAATCTTAGACCCAGAAAAAGTTGGTGAAGTCGCAGTTAGAGTCGCACAGAAAGTAGCGCCAATGCGCAAGAAAATGGATGTCTTGCCTTCTGTTGAAGAAATCACTAAACTAGCGAAAACCTGTCGTCACTGCAATTTATGTCAAAGAAGTTGTCCACAAGACCTCAACATCCCAGCCGCTATGACAGCAGCCGCTGAGGGTAACCTCAAACCTCTAACTGAATTGTATGAAGAGTGCATTGGTTGTGGGCGATGCGAGGAAGCTTGTCCAGTTAAACTCCAAATCCACAGCTTCATCCTAAAAGCTGGCCAGAAGTTCATGCTTGAAGAAACAAACTTCTGTCGTGCTGGTAGAGGAGCAGTTCAAGACATCGAAATCAGATCAGCTGGTGGACCAATTGTTCTCGGTGAAATCCCTGGTATCTTGGCAGCTGTAGGTTGCGCTAACTATCCACACGGTGGCAAAGACGTTTACGACATATGCCGCGAGTTTGCTAAACGCCGATTCATTGTAATGACTAGTGGTTGTTCCGCTATGTCAGCTGGTTCATACAGAAACGAAGAAGGCCAAACACTCTACGAAGAATTCCCTGGCTCTTTCGAGGCTGGCGGTGTGCTTAATGTTGGCTCTTGTGTTTCTAACCCTCACATTGCAGGTGCAGCAATCAAAGTTGCTAACATATTTGCTAAACGAAACTTGAGAGGCAACTACGAGGAAATTGCTGATTATATACACAACCGAGTTGGCGCTGTAGGTCTAGCTTGGGGTGCATATTCACAGAAAGCAGCATCTATTGCCTCTGGTTTCTGGAGTCTAGGTGTTCCTGTTCTGGTAGGTCCGCACGGAAGCAAATATAGACGTATGCTCATGGGCAGATCAGATAAGCCAGAAAACTGGGAAGTCTACGATGCACGCACAGGAGACGTAGTTAACGTTGGACCAGCACCTGAGCACTTGTTCCAAACGGTTGAAACACCACAAGAAGCAATGGTCTCTATAGCAAAACTATGCATACGACCTAACGACACTTGGAAGGGCAGATCAATAAAGCTCTCGCATTATATTGACCTGCACAAGCGTAACTATGGCAGAATGCCCAAAGACATTCATCTGTTCGTGCGCACAATGGCTGATGTGCCAACAACCATGAAAGATGAAATCAAAGACATATTGGACGCTAAGGGCTGGAAAGAAACTGTTATTCCGGACCCCACAATGCTTCCAAGAATGATCAGGAAAAAGAAGGAGTGATGAATGATGTCATGTGAACCTTGGCAATGTGCAGAAATAGCTGCAACAAAGAAAGCAAACCCCATAACTAAACCAGAAGTAGCCGTTGCAATGATAAAGCGGGCTGCCCGCCCCATTCTTGTTGTGGGCAGCAACGCTACAGAACGTTCATTGGAAGGCAAGCTATTAATCGATTACATAATAGACTTAGCCAAAGCCTCAAACGTTCAAGTGGTTGCAACCGCTCATATGGTTGCTGAATTCCTAAAAAGAGGCTATGAACCCGCTGACTTCATGTCTGCTATGGACATCGGCAATCGTCTTGTTGATCCTACTTGGCAAGGAATAGACGGTAAAGGTCACCCTGACTTAGCGATGTTCGTTGGTCTTCCATATTATATGGAATCTCTGATTTTGTCTGGACTAAAACATTTCGCCCCTGATCTTAGGACAATGACTTTAGACAATCTATTCCATCCTCATGCCAGTTGGTCATTTCCAAATGCAACCCCCAAAGTGTGGGCAGAAAATCTAACAGTCATGACTTCAAAATTTAAAGGAGGAAATTAAAAAAATGTCAATGTTTGAAGACATCCCCGTGGATGTTGGAGTAGTATACGAAGGAGAAAGAATCCGAAAAAACAACATGCAAGTAGAACTCGGAGGCCCCAAACAACCCGCAAAATTCGAACTAGTTCGCGCTAAAAAAATGGATGAAGTCGAAGACGGAAAGGTATCCGTAGTTGGACCTGACCTAAAAGACTTACCAGAAGGCGGCAACGTTCCCTTTGGAATCTTCATCGAAGTTGCAGGCAAAGACATCGAAGAAGACCTTGAAGGTGTAACTGAACGACGAATTCACGAATACCTAAACTACATCGAAGGAATCATGCACCTAAACCAACGATACGACATCTGGATACGTGTAAGCAAAAAATCGTTCCAGAAAGGATTAACTTCCTTTGTTCCTATCGGAAAAGTTTTGGCCAGACTCTACAAGAGTGAACTACCCTTCGTTGAAAAAATCCAAATAACTTTCGTAACAGACCCCGCAAAAGTCCAAGAAATGTACGATGACGCAATCAAAGTCTATGACGCAAGAGACGCAAAAGCCCGAGGAATGAAAGACGATGAAGTTGACACATTCTACGGTTGTACATTGTGCCAGTCCTTCGCGCCAACACACATGTGTGTAATCACTCCTCAACGATACTCTAACTGTGGTTCAATCAGCTGGTTCGACGGACGAGCATCCGCCCAAGTTGACCCAAAAGGTCCAGTTTTCGCAATAGAAAAAGGCGAAGTGTTAGACAAAGAGAAAGGAGAATTCTCAGGAATCAACGAATCAATCAAACAAAAAACCTTAGGCGCAGTCGACAAAGTCTGGATGTATACCGGTTTTGGTTATCCACACACTTCATGTGGATGTTTCGAAGCCATGGCATTCTACATCCCAGAAGTTGAAGGCTACGGAATAGTTGACCGAGGATTCAAAGGCGTAACCGTAAACGGATTACCGTTCTCAACACTCGCAGACTCTGGCGCAGGAGGCAGACAAGTCGACGGCTTCCACGGAATAGCCATCGAGTACATGCGTTCACCCAAATTCCTAGAAGCAGACGGAGGATGGGACCGCGTAGTATGGATGCCTGAAAGCGTTAAAGAACGTGTCAAAGAATTCATGCCTAAAGAAGCAATTGAAAACGTAGCAACAGAAAACACCGCAAAAACAGTTGATGAACTAAAAGTCTTCCTCAAAGAAAAGAACCATCCAGTTGTCCAAAGATGGACAGAAGAAGCTGAAGAAGTAACTGAACTAGAAGGCGAAGACGTCGAAGGAACAGCATTCCCAGTATCCACAGCAACCGTTGCCACTGGCGGATTCAAGATAATCTTCAAGAACGCCAAAATCCACGCAGAAAAAGTAATCATTAAACGGGAAAAACCAAAAAAAAGGTGAATGCCCATGCCCGAAAGGGCGGAAAAAAACTCTGACCTCAAACTTCCCCCAGAAATCTTGGACCTCCTAGCTGGCAACGACGAGCTAGAGCTCGAAGACGTCGAAATGATTGTTGAAGAGCTACAGTTCATCTATCAGCCAGGAGTCATGCCTGCACTTCAAAGGATGGTCGCAGCACGAGCAAAACCAACATCATTATTGGATGCTCCTTTTGCGCTTCCTGTGCAGAAATATCCAAGCCAAATCGTTGAGGTTACGCTTGGAGCAACCAAGAGTCAAGGAGGAAGCAGAGGAACAACCGTAACAATTGGTGGAGAAAAATCTCCCGCTTTTTACACCTTTGAAAACCCGACGATTAACTCGCCAGTAGTTTCTCTTGACGTTTTCGATTCTAAAGTACCAATTCCCAAAGCTGTAAAAACCAACTTCAATGACGCAATTGAAGACCCTGTATCTTGGGCAAAATATGCAGTTGACAAATTTGGAGCACAAATGATTACACTCCACCTTGTCAGCATTGACCCACTAAACCCGAAACCGTCCACACCCGCAGAAGCAGCGAAAACTGTTGAAGATGTTCTTCAGGCAGTTGATGTGCCTCTTGTTGTAGGTGGATGTGGTGACCCACAAAAAGACTTAGCAGTCTTTGAAAAAGTAACCGCAGCCGCAGAAGGCGAAAGACTTCTCATTAGCACAGTTACTTTGGATATGGACATCGAAAAATCAGCTAAGCTAATCAAACAGTATGGTCACGTTGCTTTGGCCTTCTCTCCGATGGACTTAAACCAAGCAAGAGAACTAAACAGGCGTCTACTTGAATTCTTACCCAAAGAACAAATAATCATGGACACAACAACCGCAGCACTTGGCTACGGACTTGACTATGCATATACTATCATGGAACGTGCACGTTTAGCAGGTTTGATGGGAGACCCCGAACTTCAGCAACCCATGTCGTCAGGAACTACTAACGCTTGGGCAGCACGAGAAGCTTGGCAAACAATGGACCCACAATGGGGCGATAAAGGACTTCGTGGACCATTATGGGAGACTGTTACTGGCTTGACTTTGTTGTTGGCTGGTGTTGACCTGTTCATGATGTTGCACCCTGCAGCAGTCAAAACCCTGAGAAACACTGTCAAACGTTTGACAGAAAAACCAGGCTCCGTTGACCTTTCACAGTTAGCTAACTGGGTTTCAACCAAATTTTGAGGATGATGAAGATGTCAGGAAAAGAAAACAAGGGCGGAATGAAACAGCTCAGCCCAATCGACGTTTACACACTGCTTCCTAAAACTAACTGCAAAGAATGTGGAGAAGACAACTGTATGGCGTTTGCCACAAAAGTGGTAAACCGCGAAGTAAACATCGACATGTGTCCTCCTCTGTTGACCAAAGCTAACGAAAAGAACTACAAAAAACTCAAAGAGATGCTCAAACCCGCAGTCAAAGAAGTCACTGTTGGTGTTGGTGAACGCGCAGTAAAAATCGGCGGAAAACTAGTAATGTACCGCCACGAATTCACATACAACAACCCAACAGCTATTGCAATTGATGTTACCGACGAAATGTCTGATAACGAGGTATTGGCTCGAGTAAAATATACTCAAGACTTTACTTACACGTATATTGGTTACAACTTGCAGCTTCAGATGATTGCTGTTCGTTCAACTTCAAATGACGCTGAAAAATTCAAAGCAACAGTGAAGAAAGTTGCAGAAAACACAATTCTGCCAATAGTTCTTTGCTCCTTTGACCCCGCTATTATCGAAAGCGGTTTGATGGCAATTCCTAAAGCTAATCCTTTGATTTACGCAGCAAACAAAGATAACTGGAAAGAAATGGCGGAACTAGCGTTGATGTACAAATGTCCATTAGCTGTGTCCGCGCCAAACGATATTTCTCTTCTAAAATCCATGGTAAAGACTCTAAACCAATACGGCATAGAAAACCTTGTGTTAGACCCAGGAACGTTCACTCGTACAGGTTTAGTTGACACAATCAACAACTTCACAATGATACGCCGAGCAGCATGCAACCTAGGCGACGAACTACTGGGATTTCCCACAATTGGAACTCCTATTGCCGCTTGGGCAGAAACAAACAACTCTGAAACAGTAAACGCGTGGACAGAAGCACACGTAGCATCCATGCTCGTAACCCGCTTCGTTGATGTTCTGATTATGCATGGAACTGAAGGCTGGGCACTTCTACCCCTAACAGTCTTACGACAAAACATCTACACAGACCCACGAAAACCAGTAGCCGTCAAAGCAGGACTGCGAACCTTTGGAACACCAGACGAAAACTCGCCAGTATTCATGACCTCAAACTTTGCGTTAACATACTACACAGTAGCACAAGACATCGAATCCTCTGGAATCGCATCATACCTAATTGTTGTTGACTCTGAAGGAACAGCCATCGACAGCGGTGTTGCTGGACGAAAACTAACTGCTGAAACAGTTGCTGACGCAATCAAAGAAAGCGGTCTTGAAGACAAAGTAAAACACCGAAAACTCATCATCCCTGGTAAAGCGTCGCGAATCAGCGGTGAAATCGAAGAACTTTCTAACTGGGAAGTTCTTGTTGGTCCAAGAGACTCTTCTGGTATACCAAAGTTCGTACAAGACAAATGGAAGTAGCTTAACTAAGCTACCTTTCTTTTTCGTTTCTTTTTTTTATTTTTTTGTTTTTATATCTGACAGATACGTTAATACTGCGAATAGTGCATGATTTTTTGTGAATACAGACCTTTTTAAGGGGGTATTTCCAGAACCCTTTAAATACGTCCTTAAAAGTCATGAATGGTATAAAGGCGGTTTGAACATGCCTAAGCTTGAAGATTCCATCAGAATCGAGAACGTTGTGGCATCGGCTACTTTAAATCAGAAGATTGACCTGAACGCCGTTGTTAAGGGTAATCCTTTGGTTGAGTATCGCCCAGAGAAGTTTCCTGGTCTAGTTTTCAGGTTAAAAAAACCCAAGACAGCTATTCTAATTTTCAGTACTGGGAAAATGGTTTGTACCGGAGCCAAGTCTGAGAACGAATCAAAAAAGGCTGTTTTAAAAGTTGTACGCGAACTGAAAAAAAGTGGTATAATAATCACTGGCAAACCTGAAATTAGAGTAGTAAATATTGTTGCCTCAGCGAATCTTTTGGGGAGAATTGAGCTAGAAGACTGTGCTTATTCTCTCGGAAGAACCATGTATGAACCTGAACAATTTCCGGGGCTTATCTACCGGATGGATGAACCAAAAGTTGTAATTCTTCTGTTTGCTAGCGGAAAACTTGTTTGCACTGGTGCCACTAAAGAAGAAGACGTTTACCGAGCTGTTGACAAACTTCACAAAAACTTGGAAGAATTAGATCTAATCTACTACGACTAAATCCTTGTTAAGTTCATCACGTTTGGGTTAGCTTCCAATCTTTTTTCCAATGTTAACCCAAAACAATTTCTTATTTTTTTTAATTCTCGTTGAAGAGTTTCTTGAAAATTTGGTTATTAAAAGTAAAAAAAGTTGTAAAAAGAGAGAGTGAAGAAAGATAGACTTTAGCTGTTACGCTTAGTATCTATTTCTTCTCGGGGGTCTTCGTTTAGCGTAACATTCCCTACAATATACGGGTCTACTTTGGTCTGGTTTGAAAGGAACTTGACACTTTTGTCCACATTCAGAACAGACTGCGTCGTGCATTTCTCGTGGTCCTCCATAAGACATTCGGATTGCACCTCCTATTCATTCGAGAGAATTAGCTTCTTCAGAACACTAACTCAGAAAATCTTTACATTAAAGTTACTTATAAACTTGTGTACAATAATTCGAAAAATACGTTATTATTTTAACAGTCCTAAATGTGAGCACTGAGTTTTTTTTGCACGAAAACCCAAATTATGTACTTTTATGTACAAAAGTTACACTATCAGTTTTTAGATGCTGTTTATCACATTTGGCATGTTATAGTTTTGATGTCTTCAGAAGACTTGTTTGATTGCCTTTTAGTTCAGAATAACTTGAGGTTCAACAGATTCCTCTGTGTTAAGTCGGTCTGACATTTCCATGTAGTTTTCTATGTACAGTTTGCCTTTGGAGGTTGTTTCGTATACTTTTTTGCCTTTTACTGGTCGAACGTCAATAAAGCCCCTTTGTGTTAAGAATGTGAGATATTCGTTGACTTGGCTGAAACTCAAGTTTACTGTGTACATGATTTTGGTTTTGAGTTGGCCCTCTTTTGCTGCTTCCATTATTTCTGCCATAATATGCAGTCTGTCTCTGCGTTGCCATAGTGCTTGTAGTTCAATGTTTTTCAAGATTAGTTCCTCGCTATTTTTCTTCAGTATTTTTCTTCTATACATTTTTTGATTAAAATACTGTGTTTCTTTCGCAAACATATTACGAGAAAAAGAATATGGTGTAAACTTGCAGGTTGTTAAATGACTCCTAGATGTTCAAGGAGCATTTTCAGTCCTATGCCGATTAGAATTATGCCGCCTAATGCTTCAACTCTGTTTTTTAGTAAGCATCCAAATCTGCGTCCAATATACACTCCAACGAATGATAACGCGAAAGTAACAACACCCGTTACGATTACCAACTCCGTGATTGAAACATTAGCAACAGAAAGACCAAGCCCCACCGCCAAAGCATCGATGCTGGTTGCGATGGATAATATCAACAGTATTTTGATGCTAAGTGAGCTTGCGAGTTTGTCTTCGCCGTCTTTGACTGATTCGTAAATCATTCTTGAGCCAATGAATGTTAGAAGAAAGAATGCGACCCAGTGGTCAAATTCTGCGATTAAATCTAAAACGTATACGCCTGCATACCAGCCAACAAGGGGCATGAATGCTTGAAAAAATCCGAAAAATGCTGCAATTTTGGTTGCGTTAGATGCTTTGAAAGTTTTTGTTGTCAGTCCGTGCGCAATTGAAACTGAAAACGAGTCCATTGCCAGTGCCAACGCAATCAATAACGTTGTCAGGTCCAATTGTCTTCACTTTTAATGGTTTTAGACTTTCAAACTGGCTTTGTGCCTAAAAATGTTTCTGAATCAAGAGCAGTATATTTTAAATAAAAATGGAAAAATCGGTTAATGGGGTATTGCAGAAATAAAACCTGCTTCACCCGATAGTTAATGAAAACTGTTTTAGACTACATACCTGTAGGCGACGTATTTGCCTGCTGTTGTGCTTTTTCTGATTACTCTGACTATGTCTCCTGGATTGCCGCCTACTGCGATAACTGAAGGGTCAGAGGAGTTGATTCTGGGTAACTGGTATGCCTGCATTTTGTACTCTTCCAGAAGTTGCTGTTTTTCTTCAGGTGTGAGCACTTCATGTTTAGACACAAAGTCGTGGTCAAAGATTTGGAATGATGGAAAGATTTTGGGGATCAATTCTATTCCACTTGATTTTGCTCGGGACTTGGCGGTGTGGGTGTATTTGCCGATAGTGGTGATTATTCCTTTTTTGATTTCGGCGTCGTCCATGGCTTTTTTGAGTTGTGTAACATATGCAACTCCTACTGTTCCATCGGTTAAAACTGCCCAAATAATCGCTTTTTCTCCGTCTTTCATTTTGACGGTTATGCTAAGTGCGTTCTTTATTTCCTCTTTTTTTATGACTTTGTAACCACGAAGTTTTATGAGAACCTTGGTTTTCTTCTCTACCAACGTTTCTGCAGTGCTCAAATATTCATTCCTCAAGCTAGACAAGTATTTAAAGGGAGAACCGAACCCAAACCCTTAAACTTTACGCTATTTTTGTCAATTAGCCTTGATTTTTAACCATTTACAGTTCGGTTACTAATATGATAGATACGGGGCAAGAATCTTCAGCTTCTTGAGCACTTTCTATGTTGTCATCGTCGAATACACCAGAAGACGTTTTTTCGTCGGTTTCTCCGCCAACTACTGTTGATTTTCCTTGGTCATCTGGTTCAAAATGTGTTGAATCAGTTGTGTAACATGCGCCACAGGCTATACATCCTGTGCGTTCTATTTCAATTTTGTATTTCATGAAATTTACCACCGAGTTCTCGGGTAATTGTTCGCTGGATGTGCAATTAATTTTTTTCTGTTTAACAAAAACTGTGTATTCAAAGAGTCTAGAGATGATGAACATGTTTAGACAAACCATACGAAACTATTATTTAGTTTAGACTCTCCCCTGATTTTCTTAACAAAAATCGGATGTAACAAATTATGAAAACTCTAGATATCACAATGATTGGCATTAGCGCTGCTCTTTATGCACTTGTAGGAATCTTAACAAATATGGGGCTAACTGCACCCGTTGTTGGAGTTGTAAAATTTTGGCCCGCAGTTATCGTACCAGGAATTTTCGCTGTCCTTTTTGGACCTTGGGTTGGAGGCTTGGGTGCTGCAATTGGAATCTTTGTAAGTGATATGGTTCAGCCTGGACATGGAATTGCTCTTTTGAGTCTAACAGTTGGTTGTACATCAAATTTTGCTGGATTCTACATTGTTGGTTGGATTTCTCGACTAAAAATTGAGTGGCGCAAAATTTTGCTTTCATTACTTGTTGGCAGTGCGTTACTGACTGTGATGATTGTTTACCTTTACAGTATTGAAATGTTAACCTTGGATATTGTTGCAATGTTCTTGGGTGTCCTTTTTGCTTCAGATGCAATAGTTGTTGGATTTGGGTTATGGAAACCTGAATGGAAAACCTATGGTTTAGCATCTGTTGTTGGACTTCTGGTGGGAAGTGCCATTATTGGCTTTGGTCTTTGGGCTTACAGCCAAGTTCTTACCTTACCTTTAACAACTGGTTTTTCAAGCAATGCCCCATTATACGCAAGCTTTTCGTGGCTTGTTTGGACTTTTGCTACTGAAATTCCGTTCCTTGTTGCCATAGTTCCACCCGTTGCCAAAGTCTGTTACCGTGCCTTTCCATTCCTGACTCCACCTAACAAAAACTAAGGTGCCAATTTTGGTTAAACTTGCCAGAGCTTTTTGTCCTTCGGGAATCACCAGTTTTTTTGAAATCTGTGACCGAACAACTGACGGCAAATTGATAACTGACCCTGAGCTGGTGGGTGCTCGGGGTGGCGGTTTTTCTCCTAGTAACGGTGTTTCTACAGAAGTGGTTGTATCTGATGCAGAAACAAATCAGATTAACGTATCAATCAATGGAAATCCTTGTCCAGAGGCAGAAACAACCAAGACCGTCGTTGAAATGATAACCGACAAAGTTTCTGAACCATATTCAGTCAATGTTTCACACATGGTCAATGTACCAATTGGCGCAGGCTTTGGCTCAAGCGCTGCAGGAGCCCTAGGCACTGGGTTGGCGTTAAGCAAAGCTTTGGGACTTAACCTTACTTACAATCAGGTGGGAAGGATTGCTCATGTGGCTGAAGTTAAAGCTAAAACAGGTTTGGGAACAGTTGGACCTTTGTTGTTTGGTGGTTGTGGGTTAACAATTGAACCCGGAGCACCCGGAACTGCGTTGTTGGACCGTGTTCCTGTTTCTGTTGACCACAGAATAATTGTTGGGACTTTCCGACCTTACCCGACTAAAGATTTGCTTTCTACTCAGGATAAACGAAAAGAAATCAACGAGTGGGGCAGAAAAACTCTGAAAAAAATTCTTGATGACCCATCGTTGGAGAATTTCATGAAATATTCTAGAATCTTTGCCCAAAAAACAGGTTTTGTTACTGACCGTGTGCAAAAGCTGATGGATGTTGCGGAAAAGGCTGGGGCAGTTGGTGCGGCGCAGAACATGTTGGGTGAAGCTGTTCATGCTCTGGTTACGGTTGATTATGTGGACTCTGTTTATGAAGCATTCAAGAAAATGTTGCCTGAAGAAAAGATTATAATTGCTGGAATAGATTTTCAAGGGGCACGTTTGATTGGATGATGAATTGTCGTGGCGAAAAAGTTTGAAGTCGTTGGTTTGGGCGGAACTTTTGATTTGCTCCACAGCGGACATCAGGCATTACTGCTGAAAGCTTTCGAAGTTGGGGACTACGTCCTTGTTGGTGTTACTTCCGACGATTTTGTGAAAACTTCTAGAAAACCTCACAAAATTGCCCCCTACAATGAACGTGTGGCTGTTTTGAGAAATTTTTTGGAAAACAGTGGCTTATCACAGCGGTACGAATTTGTTCCTTTACATGATTCTTATGGACTTACTTTGTCTGACCGAAGAATGGATGCAATAGTTGTCAGCAAAGAAACTGAACCAGTAGCTTACAAAATCAACGAAAAACGAAAAAGTTTGGGTTTGCCGCCTTTAGCGATAGTTGCGGTGCGTATGGTTTTGTCTGAGGACCATCATCCGATTTCGTCTACTCGTATTTGGTTTGAGGAAATCGACAGAGA
>JAOZIC010000111.1 GCA_026014605.1 Candidatus Bathyarchaeota archaeon | reverse complement strand
TCATCACGGTTTTAACAGAAACCGCCTACGTCTACTACGGAACAGTAGAAAACATCGCACACACCGCACACGTCGGAGGCTTCTTGGCGGGCGTGTTTTTGACGTTGCTGTTTATTCCAAAACGAAAAGACAACGACAACTAAACTATCTTATTTTTACAAAACACGCCTTGGCAAACGTCTCACAATATTTCTTTAACTTTTGAACCAAAAAATCGGTATCAGATACATCTGTAAAAAACAGCAGATGACTTCCACAGACCCCTTTGCAGTCAGAAGACCCAAACCCAACAACCGGAACCAATGCATCTTCAATGTGTTTCAGGTAACCGTTAACATTGCATTCCATCTTTTCGTTGGTCTGCG
Source organism: Candidatus Bathyarchaeota archaeon (assembly GCA_026014605.1). Classification (GTDB taxonomy): domain Archaea; phylum Thermoproteota; class Bathyarchaeia; order Bathyarchaeales; family Bathyarchaeaceae; genus Bathyarchaeum. Next base: position 2,198 of record JAOZIC010000111.1, on the reverse strand, counting down.
CCGCAACAACTGCTCTGATTTCTGCCTGTTCGTTTTCTAGCAGGTAGTCGATGTGCCAAAACAACCGTTTGTGTTTTCGTTGATGCCTTTCTATTCGGTTTTTAAGATTAGTTGCACCTTTCCCCAAAGCAGACCCAACATATGTGTAATATCCCCTTGGAAAACTGTGTTTTCCCAGTTTGCCCACAGAAACCGTTACGTCTTTTGAAACAAACAAAACCAGTGCATAAACGCCGCTGCTGTCTTTGAGATTATCCAAGTCCATGTTGTTCCGCCCAGACGCCAGAAACTGTTCTATATTATTGTTTGATTCCAGAAAAACAGTTGCTCATACTTTTGGTTTAACACCGAATCAAACTCGGGGTCACTGTAAACAATATCCAAACCTGAACCATATTCATCCAAAAGATATGTTACATCGCTCCAAACCTTTTGCGCTAGCTCTGTAGCATTATAGTCGCCCCACATGTCTTCAACAAACTTGTATGGGTCTAAACCCCAAACTTTGTCGTGACCGTTGCGAAAACCGTAACCAAAAGTTTCAGGAACAACATACGCCACAGACGCCTTCTCAATTCCATGTTTATCTGGGTTATTCTTTACATATTCCCAAAAATTGTCCATCGCCTCGAAATGTTCATCGGTTAAAATTCCGTAATCCGAAAAATCTGTGGCTGGATGGTCAAAAATAACAAAATATTTCGCACCATTATGATACGCCAACACCATATCGTCGTAGAGCTCTTCTGCTGAAGTCATATACGGCGGATGGTTGTATGTCCAAGTTTCTATAATTCCCCACTCTTGGTCTTGAACAGTTGCAGCACCCCGACAAAGAGCAATGTGAAGCTGCCTGCTTTGGTTCCACCCAAACTCTGCCAAAATGGTGTCGTATCCTGCCTTGTAGTCAAACCAGTAAAGCCCATAATCTGCAGTTAAAACTGTGATATCCTCATAATCTGTAATCTGTGTATAGTACTCAACATGGGCATCAAGATTCTCAACAAACAAACTGGTAGCCTGCGAAGCACTTTCAATGTCCTCTGGATTAATCATCCTAAAGTTACCGATGTCTAACTGGCTGCCTCCGGGTTCATCCATGGCGTATGCGCCCAAAAACTGGTCACCATACTTGTCGACTGCGTCTGAAATCCACAGATGTGGCCAAAAGTTGTATCTAAACTGCATTTCGTCACCAACTGGAGATATGAAAAAGACCAAAAAATCTAAGCCAGACTCGTAGACGTAATCGCATACCTCTTCTAGTTTGACTATGTCGCTGGTTATCCCAAACGAGTCAACAACAAAAAGATTCGTAAACTCTTTTGTTCGGTCAACTAATGCTTTGCAGTCTTCAACGCTGTGGTCGTCAACCGCGTATTCTACGCCAAAATAGAACTCGGAATCTGTTGTAGTTGTTTGTGGTGCGCTGTTCCATACTGCCAAAAAAGGCGCAACTATAATCAAAACAATTACCAAACCGAACATGAGCGTGTTATTTTTCATACTCTAATCTTCCTGTTGCGTCATACTTCCAAAATATACTTGTGTGTTTTTGGTTAATAACATTAAAGAAACGTTCTGTACTTGCAGAGTCTTGTTTCGGTTGTCTGGGACGCCAGCATACTTTTTATGGTACACAAACCATTAACTGTTTGTTCAAATTCACAAAGAGGGCTAAACCATGCCGCGTTACTCCAGCGTTTTCAAAGACGAAAGCAAACTAGACATAAACTACGTCCCACAGCAGTTACTCCACAGAAAAATGCAACTAAACCTGTTAACCCAATTCTTCCGCTTCACACTTGATACCCCCGGAAAAATGACCCAACGCGCGTTAATAATGGGAAAAATTGGAACAGGCAAAACTGTTCTTTCCCAACATTTCGGGTTAAACTTGGTCAAACAGGCAAACGAACGCAAAATCAACCTCAATTACATCCACATCAACTGCCGAGAATGCAAAGGCAGCCTGTTTATGATACTACAGCGCACAATCCAAAAGTTTTACCCAAACTTTCCAAGACGAGGCTACTCCGCAGAAGAACTTCTGCAAGCCCTTATGCAGATTTTAGACGAAAAAAACGCTTACTTAATCCTAACCTTGGACGAGCTCGAAGCCTTAATCCACAACGAGGGCTCAGACCCGCTCTATAACCTTTCCAGAATCCAAGAAGACAGACTCAACGCACCAAAAC
>JAOZIC010000087.1 GCA_026014605.1 Candidatus Bathyarchaeota archaeon | reverse complement strand
TGTATTTTGGTTTAAAAAGACCAAGCATACGCACAGACCATGCGCTACCTCGGAGGAAATCTAGGTCTTCAACGTTTACGGATGATGCACATACTTTTATGAGTACTTCATTGTCGCGGGGAACAGGTTTTTCCACTTCTTGGAGCTCAAGAACAGCAGGAGAACCATATTTCGTGTAGACAACTGCTTTCATTTTGTTTTTCACACATCAGCAACTTCATTTGTTGCTATGTCTTCTCTTTTTGCGCAAATTGACAACAAACCAAGTGGATAGAAACTATCCACAAAGCTGGTTAGCTGTCGCTTAGATCCATTTGGTCACAGAATCTTTTTTGTTGGGTCCAACGTTCTGCAGAGCATTAGTTATGGCTTCAGAGGGGTTAAGTTCTGGATAACCAAGCAAAATAGGCCCGAATATCGCTTCACCCTCTTGTAGTTCAAGAGCTTCCACAACTTCGGGGCTACCTTTGACCATTGCACCAAAACCAACGTAACAACTTCCAAGACCAAAAGACTGCGCAGCAATCATCATGTTCTCGCATGCCAGTGCACAGCTTACTCCGCTGCCTGCGGGACCGATTACAAAGATTATTGCGGGTGCAGAATAGTAAATTACGTCCTTTGATTCATAGGCGTTGTACATGGTCATAGCCATGTCATATAGTTCGGGGGCTTTGTCTTTCATGCTGTCAATTGAGCCTTTCCAGAAAGGAAATGCTGCTTGAAGGAGTTTTTCTCTGAATTTGGGGTCTTGTACAACTACAAACCGCCAAGGCTGAGAACGCGTCATAGAAGTGAAAGGTGCATTATTTCCTGCGTCTACAATTTGTTCTAGGATTTCTTTTGGAACGGGTTTTGTTTTGTAACACCGAACAGACCTTCGGCTGTTGATGGCTTCAATTACAGAGTTCATAATAATTCACAGCCCAAGTTATCACCCAAGGTACATAAAAAAGTTCTCATCTACAGTTCAGATTATCTATGAACTAGATTTGAGACAGATTATTCACACGAACTTGCCGCATATTAGTAGTCTAATAACAGTGGAATGTTGAAAACAGTCTTTTTTCAGAAAAACCAAACACAACAAAAAACAAGTAACCAAAATTCACACAAAAACTCCAGACACCAAAAGCACTAATGACCTTAAATACCCAAAAATAGATTTTACTTTTCCATAACATACCAACCAAACAACAGTGAGCGAAACATCAGATGGTCACACTAATAGAAGCACTGATTCTCGCCATAATCCAAGGACTAACCGAGTGGCTACCAGTCTCCAGCTCCGGACACCTAGTAATAGCCCAAGAATTTCTGGGATTAAACCCTCCACTAATCTTTGATGTTATGCTACATGTCGGCACGTTAATTGTTGTTGTGGCAGTTTTCAGAAAAGACATACTAAACATCCTCAAAGCAATAGCAAAAGGCAACTGGCAAAGCCAAGAAGGAAAACTTGCACTGTACATAGTCGCAGGCAGCATACCAATAGCAGTAACAGGCTTTGTGTTACGAGACTTCTTTGAATCAATGTTCTGCAACCTACAATCCGTCGGAGTGGCACTGTTAGTAACTGGCTGCGTGTTGTTTGTTTCCGAAAAACGGGTTGGAACCAAAAAAATTGGTGCAACAGACTCGTTGATTATTGGTTTAGCCCAAGCAGTGGCAATCATTCCTGGTGTTTCCAGAAGCGGCTTAACAGTATCAGCGGGGTTGTTAAGAAAAATCGACAAAGCATCGGCGTTCAGGTTCTCGTTTTTGTTGTCCGTGCCCGCGGTGTTAGGTGCAACACTGTTTGAGGTAAAAGATTTGGTTGTTGGAAACGTGGACATGATTCCGCTGCTTTTTGGGGTAATAGTTGCCATGGTTGTTGGGTATTTGTCGTTGAGGCTTTTGCAAAAAATTGTTCTGAGCGAAAAATTTCACTACTTTTCGGTTTACTGTTGGATAGCTGGGTTGCTGTTGATTGTTTTTGTGCTCATTCAATAGGCTAGGTCGCTGTTTTGTGTAAAACTTTTGCGAAAACAGCCCAAATTCGATACAGGCGCCAAAAAGGAAGACATATGTATTTAAGTTATGTGACCAATTAAGGAAAAGGATTGTAGAGGCGAAAAAAGACATGGGCAAACGAAAGGTCATGCGTGAAGACTATAACGCAATCAAAGTGCCGCAGGGTAACGACGTAATAGGCATAGCCAAAAAAATGCTAGGGTTCGACAGAGTTTTGGTAAGCTGTCAAGACGGTCATGAACGCCTCTGCAGAATACGCGGTAAAATGAAACGCAGAATGTGGATACGAGTAGGAGACTACGTACTGGTTTCTCCATGGGACACCCAATCCGAAGAACGAGGAGACATAATCTGGCGCTACAAGAGAAACCAAGCAGATTGGCTCAGAAAAAAGGGCTACCTGATCGTTTAACACACCGATTCATAATAGGCATATTTGTGTCAATTGATAGACAGATTTAAAAGCTAGTCCACCCAACAATAACAGCACAAACTACGGAGAATCGCAAAATGAGCAAAAAATCTAGCGACTCAAACATAATATACGTAGGTAGAAAACCCCCCATGAACTATGT
>JAOZIC010000084.1 GCA_026014605.1 Candidatus Bathyarchaeota archaeon | reverse complement strand
GGTAATCTTATATACCAAAAACGGGAATACAGAGTGTAAAAATTTACACATGTAAAAAATTACACACAGATAACAGGTGAAATTAATGTTCGAAAACTTACGCACACCAAAAGGAATAGCACTAATCGCAGTCTTTGCTGCGCTACACACAGTGCTTAGCACCCTACCATACACAATAACCATCGGCATTTCAGGTTCAATCACACTAGGAGTAGTAAGCGCACCACTACTCGGAATCATACTAGGACCAATATCAGGCGGAATAGCCGCAATGATAGGATCAATAATCGCCATGTTCACCAACCCAGCAGGAGCAATCATGGGCGCAGCATCATTCATACCAGCAACAGTAGGCGCCATAAGCACAGGATTTGTAATAAAAAAACGTGGCTACATCTCAGCAGCACTTCTTGCGGTAGGCATTCTAGCGTTTTACCTTCAACCATCTGCTGGACAAATGTTGGAATATCCGTTCATGCACATAATCGCATTAGCAGTAGCATTGATTTTCTCAACAAAACTTGCAATGTGGGACGCAGAACTATCAGACCTAACAAAACTGAGCCTAGCCATACCCATAGCCGCCTTTGTAGGCACATTAACTGACCACATAATTGGAACTTCGATAGCAGCATGGATGTATGATTTGGGTCCTAGCGTATTCACTCCAGTTCTGTTTGTTTACCCAGTTGAAAGAATCATCGCAGTAATCATAGCAACCGCAATCGCAATACCACTCTACTACAGCCTGAAAAGATCGGGGATATTTGACTTAATCAAATAATCTCCCTTTTCACAATTTTTTAACCCCACCATTATTCCTTTTTTCAAAAACAATATTAGCACCAAGAAAACTAGTTCTGAAACACCCGCAATCAAACGTGTGAACACCATGAAAGCCCGAGAAGGCGACCTCATCGAATCGGTAGACAACATATTTTTTGACGTCAAAGGGATAGTGCACCCCCCAAACCGTGTAGTAGCTTTCATTCGTTACATCCCCGACAAAGAAGGAAGCAGACAAAAAGGGGACAAAAAATACAGCAAATATTACTCGCTTGACAAACGCTACAAGTTACTCAAAGAAAAATATCCGCAATATCTGGTAAATGACCCCGTTTTCAACACAACATTATGCGAAGTTCCAATTGAAGACATTAAACATCATCATCAACCCGCTGAAGGTCTGCAAAAGCTGCGAACTAAAGACATCCTTGATGAAGCAGAAAACGCATCGTTACGGTTTATGGAGATTCTTCAAGAAAAAGCAAATGTTCCATGGAGTCAACTTGGGGTTTCTGGCTCGGTTTTGATTAACCTTCACACAGAAGCATCAGACATTGACCTTATAGTCTATGGAACAAAAACTGGACACAAAGTAGCGCAAACAATGAAAACCCTGTTTGAAGACAAAACCAGCCCAATCAAAACCTACGACAAGAACGGACTAAAGGAGTTGTATGATTTTCGTTCCAAGGACACCAACGTTAGTTTGGAAGATTTTGTTCGAACAGATTCCCGAAAAATATCCCACGGCACATTCATGGGAAAGGACTTTTTCATACGTTTCGTGAAAAACTTTGATGAAATCAGCGAACAATACGGCAGCATCATATACAAACCACAAGGACGTGCAAAAATCAAAGCTACAGTAACAGACGACACAGAGTCACTGTTTACACCATGCAGCTACAAACTCGACAACGTCCAGATTCTAGAAGGCACCAAAGTTGACAACATCGAAGAAATCGTGTCGTTCAGGGGAAGGTTTTGTGAACACGCCAGAAATGGCGAAGTTGTTGTTGCAGAAGGAAAACTTGAACTGCTTCAACAACAAGGAAAACATGACCACTACAGACTGCTGTTAGGCAGTATGCCCGCTGACCACATGATTCTTGTTTGATTGCTGATTTTCACCGTAGTTGCAAAATCGGTTAGTTCTTAAAGCAAGAAACAACATTGGATACTGGGAGATAATATGCAGACGGTTAAGGTGCCCGGAAAGCACAACAAACACAAGGTATTGTTGTATGCCATTAGCACCTGCGGCTGGTGTAAACGAGCAAAAAATTTCTTGAACGAAAACAGCGTCCAATACGATTACCTCGACATAGACACCTGCAACGCTGAAGACAAAAACAAATCCATGAACGATATACTGAGCCGCGGAGGAAGGCTTGCGTATCCAACAATAATTGTGGATGATGAACTCTTACTGACTGGACCAACCCCAGAAAAGCTAAGAGAGGTCCTTGAACTTTGACAACTTCAGTAGAAGCTGTGAAGAAACGAGCAGAAAACGACGCGAAAACTTTTGGTTACTACTTAACGCCTGACCAAGAAATGCTAAACGACCTTCTGGAAGGCCTAAGAAAAAACGAGGAACGTTACGGTTACCCGTCGTGCCCATGCAGGTTGGCTACTGGAAAACTTGAACTAGACAGGGACATAATCTGCCCCTGCGACTACAGAGACCCAGACATAGAAGAATACGGCCAATGCTACTGCGCATTATATGTACGAAAAGATGTACACGAAAGAAAAACACCAATACACCCAATCCCTGAACGAAGACCACAACAAAAACAAATCAGAGCACAAACA
>JAOZIC010000085.1 GCA_026014605.1 Candidatus Bathyarchaeota archaeon | reverse complement strand
GTACCATAGGTCACCGTCTAGAACTGCGTCTGCTGGAACTGCAACGATTTTAGTAAAGTAGTTCCAGTGGGTTCCGTCTTCGTTTACTCCGGTCATGTGGTTTGTTAACCATGCTCCTGAGCCGATGTAGCTGTCGTAACCGTAGTATCTGTCTAGTGCGCCGTCATCGTCTTGGTCCATGTTGCTGAGCCATGCATCGTTCCATTTCATTATCAGGTTTGTGTCTCTGGCTGACCAATACCATTTACCTTCAGCTTCGGGGTGTTCAGCTAGGTATGCCTCGGAGTCTCCGGTGTAGGGGGGAAGCCCGTCTCGTCCGAGGTATGCGTTTGCGTAGCTGCCTTTGAATAAGTGTGCTTGGTAATTGTAACCAAATATGTCAAAACCTATGGTGAGGGGTTCGCCTTCTAGGTAGTGACCTGCGCTGTATGTGAGTTCTCCATCTTTTATTCGGGTAAAATTAGTTTTTGGTGCTGCTAAGGCAACTGGAATCGCCATTGAAACGATGACAGCCATAATCAGGAAAAAGTGGATTTTTCTATGCATTTTTTCACCTCCCAAACCAATACCAATATTGTGAATTAAGATTCATGATACAATACAACATAAATGTTCCGTAACCAAACCACACAAAACCACAACACACCCCAAAAAACAAACCACACACACCCAAACTTTACCAGAATTTTATAAAGGCAGTCTGTAAGTTATCTAATAGTAAACGCTGACACAACAAAGGAGAACAAAACAATGAATATGAAAACAAAATTTCTTGGACTAATATGTGTCCTCGCACTGGGCGGGGTACTATTGTACATACTAATGGACGCGACGTTTGGAGAACAAAACTTGTCAATAATCGCCGTAATAATCTACGCAGCAATTGTGGCAGTTCTTTTAGACATCTTTTACCACAGAACAAGACAATACAAAAGCAACTACCTTTAACCAGTACATTGCAGGAAATAAAACATGCCGCTGAAATACAATAAAGCCCCAGACGTCAAACAGTTAGCAAACCAAATAATCGAAAGACTAGAATTTTCCCATATCGCACCCGACTGTGTTCACTGTTTCCGAAGCGAGGGCTCAAAATCTAGGAGAATAATTGCCCGGATTCACGGTTTTGGCAGAATTTGGCAACAAGCACTTGAGTTGCCGCCAACATATGTTATCGAGGTTCTTTCTGAACGTTACGACAAACTAAGCCCAGAAGAAAAAGAAAAAACCGTTCTGCACGAACTAATGCACATACCCATGGGATTCAAGGGCGGTTTTCGTCCCCACAAAGGGTATGTTACCAAAAGACACGTCGATAACATGTACGAAAAATACAAAAAAAGAAAACAGAACCGATTTTAACGGTTACAGATAGGACAAACAATATACGTGGAGCCTTTTTGTTGGGCTATTTGTTCGCCTTTTTTGTTGGCTTCACTGCGGTCGTTTGAATACCAGAACTCACCAGTTTTGGCTTGTGTAGCCTGTGTAGGCTTTACACCAACCGAACTAATCGGGTCAGCCAACATACAGTCAACAGTGTGCAGTTTAACTTCGTTTCTTGGGTAATCCGCAGCCACCAAGTAGCCGCCTTCAGTGTACAATTTGATTAATTGTTCATCACTAACGATTTGTGTCAACAAATATTGAACAACCACCTTTAACGCCTAAAAACAAACAAACCAACAGTTAAAAAAGCTATCCATACAAGTGAACAAACGGTTTTTCAAAACATGTACGCAATATTCACTAGAGCAGCCTTTTGAAAATGTTGGGCATATAGCCCACAAACAGTAGAAAAGTTGGTTACTTATTTGAGCTTACTCAGCAGCTTGTGCTGGGGCTTCTTCGGCTTGGGGCTGTTCTGCCTTTTTGCCTTTGGGCTTCTCGACAACTTTCATGTTAATTTGCACAATTGCATCGGTTATGACGTTGCCTCGAAGGGTTTTTCGTTTACGTTCTCCACCACGTGTTGGATGAAAACCTACGCCTTCACTTAAGATGGCGCCTACACGAACTCCTCCATGAATGTTTGGTCTCATGGGGAAACCGTCTTTGTCTGAACCGCCAGTTATCTGCAACTTGTAACCAGATAGTTTGAGTGCGGCTCCGTCCAATACTTCGCCAAGTTTTCGTCCAATCAATGGTACTGCCTGAGCTTCTTCAACTTCTACAGACTGCGACTTTCCAGTTTCTGGGTCTGAAACTATTACTTTGAATTTAGCCAACGATTTTTCTCTCCACACGGATTTAGCGTGACGTTAACTCAATGAGGCTCAGCTATTTATTAAGGATTACCCAGAACCAAGCCCCTCAACCATTTTTACGTAGGCATCAGCATCAAATTTGCGGCTCAAACCCTTTGCATTCATGTAACGAATTTTCCCAAAAACTGCTCGTTCTTTCCATGGTCGGTCATGCTTCCCAAAACACCACGCCACACCCGCAAAACCGTTTGGGTCCCGCCCATCCAACTCGTACTTGTTATTAAGAAAAAGCGCAGTTTCGTAAGCCTGCTGAGGAGTTTTGGTCCATTCAATGATTTTCTTTCCCCAGTACATCCGCATATAACCATGCATCTTTCCAGTAACAACCATCTGTTTTTGAGCAGCATTCCAGTAAGGGTCATGAGTTTGGGCGTTCTCAAGTTCATCATAACTGTAAATGTAGGG
>JAOZIC010000112.1 GCA_026014605.1 Candidatus Bathyarchaeota archaeon | reverse complement strand
ATGCACCAAAGTTTCCGCATTCTGAAGCGTTACGGCTTATGTTGTTGCAGTACAGATTGCAGGGGCACGAAGCGGCGTTAAAGATTGTGAAAAAAACGTTAACGCATATGTACCGCGGCGGGGTTTATGACCAACAGGAAGGCGCGTTTTTCCGTTACTCCACAACCAAAGACTGGAGTGTCCCCCACTACGAGAAGATGTGTGAAGATAATGCCAAGCTTTTGGTTACTTTTTTGGAGGCTTACCAGTTTACTGGCGAATCGGTTTTCAAGGACGCCGCCACTGGGATTCTGGGTTACGTAACATCTAAGCTGAGCGACCAGCAGAACGGGGGCTTTTTTGGCAGTCAAGACGCCGACGAAGTTTATTATGAATTAGGTCTTTCAGAACGGAAAAACCGAACTGCACCAAGGGTTGACCAAACGTTGTATGTTAACTGGAACGCGATGATGGTTTCAGGTTATTTGCTGGCTTGGGCGGTTCTTGGAAAGAAGAGTTACAGGGATTTTGCGTTCAAAACGGTTGATTTGCTTTTGGACAAAGCGTTCAGCGTCAAAGATGGAATTAGCCACTACGTTATTGATGACAAAAGTTTTGTCCGTGGGCTTCTGAGTGACCAAGTGTTTATGGCCAGGTGTTTGCTAGACTGCTACCAGGTCAGTTCTGACCAAAGGTTTTTGGATAAAGCTGAAAGCCTTGCAAAATTTATGCTCGGTAACCTTTGGGACGAAAACGGGGGCTTTAATGATAAACCAGAAAACGGTGAGGCGTTTGGAGCGTTGAAGTTGTTGGACAAGCCTTTGGAAGAAAACAGTGTTGCCGCAGAAGTGTTTTTGAGGCTGTATCATTTGACGGGCACCCAAAGATACGTGGATGTTGCCAAGAAAACGTTGGATTTTTTTGCGCTGAACTATCAAAGATACGGTGTTATGGGGGCGGTTTACGGTTTAGCAGTGGAGTGGTTTTTGCATCCGATGCAAGTTCACGTAGTTGGGTCCAAAAAATCTGAGTCAACAACTCGTTTTCTGGAGCAGAGCCTTAAAGCGTATTATCCAATAAAAGTTGTAGAAGTGGTGGACCCAACCCAAAACAAGCATAGAATCAATAAACTGGGATACCAAGCAGACAACGTTGCGAGGGCGTATGTTTGTTTTGGGGGAAGCTGCAACGTAGTGGAGGACTCAACAAAGATTGCCGAGCATATCCGAGGAAAAACGGATGGAAACAAAAACGGAACCTAACAAAAAAGCTAACGTGCAAAAAATCATCGAGTTGCTAGAAAAAGAGTACCCAGATGCACAGACGGCACTGCATTTCAGTAGCCCGTTGGAGATTTTGGTGGCAACTATTCTTTCGGCTCAGTGCACGGATAAGCAGGTTAACAAGGTTACTATGGTGTTGTTTAAAAAATACAAAACCGTTCTGGACTACGCCAACGCCGATTTAAGAGAATTCGAGCAGGACATAAGGTCTACAGGGTTTTACCGAAACAAAGCCAAGAACATAAAAAAAGCTGCGATAATGCTTGTTGAAAAATATGACTCAAAGGTTCCGCGTACAATGAAGGAACTAATCGAGCTTCCGGGTGTTGCCCGAAAAACAGCCAATATAGTATTGCAGAACGCTTTCGGCATAGTCGTCGGAATCGCGGTGGATACGCATGTTAAACGGTTGTCGCAGAGGCTTGGTTTATCCAATAACAAGGACCCAAACAAGATAGAAGCCGACCTGATGGCGGTTGTTCCAGAAAAGCAGTGGGAACTTGTTTCAGACCTTCTGATTTTTCATGGAAGAAACGTTTGCATGGCAAGAAAACCAAAATGCGAAATCTGCAGTTTAAACAAACTTTGTCCATCAGCATTCAAAGTATAACAAGCCTGCTAAACAGCATTTCTTGTTATTGCTTGGTTTTTCTGAAAAAAACTATTTTTCAACATTGTACCTCTATTAGTCTTCAAATATGATTGTTGACAGGAGTTTTCAGTTTAGTTCTGCAAACAGTTGCAGCCAAAGTTGCAATAACCAGCAAAGGCAGAACTGCCCACAAGGGAAACTCTGGGATTACGAATTCGTTTATTGCGGGGTAGTTGTCTTGGTTGTTTTCGTTGATAACATAGGGGGTGTCTCCTACGCCGTCTGCATTAGTGTCTGCTCCGGTGTAGTCGCTCCAGTAGTTTCCGATGGTACCATTATCCCAAATATTTTCAGACGGAATTCCCTCTTCAGTGAGAATCTGCACTTGTGACTTCCCTTCTTCATTATTGTAAAGAAAGCAGTTGTTGTAAACTACGTTGTTATGCGAGTATGAAAGTAGGAGACCCCAACCGTTGTTATCAACAATCCTGTTTCCTGTGATACTATTGTTGACGCCATATTCGATCGCGATTCCATTACTGTTGTCGGCTATCAGGTTTTCAGAAATCATGTTTTCGTTTGAACCTTGCATGAGTTGTATGCCGACGTCGTTGTTTTCTAGATTGTTTTTAGTAATAACAAGATTTGTGGAGTTATATGCAAAGACCCCCCAATCGGTGTGGCTCACGTGGTTCTGGGTTATCAACGAGTTACTGGTGGACATCAATAATATCCCATGTCCATTGCCAGTTAGATTCAAGTTTTGAACGGTCATGTTTGTGCATTTTACAAGTGCTACGTAACCAGCATCAGAGGGAACTGTTCTGTTTTGCTCGTTAACCCAGTAGATTATGGGTTTCCCATCAACCGTGTTTGATGA
>JAOZIC010000151.1 GCA_026014605.1 Candidatus Bathyarchaeota archaeon | reverse complement strand
CAACCCTTGGAATTTAGTGACCCAAACGACAACAGCATCGTACTCAAACTGCAAGCAGGAAACACAAGCTTTCTGTTCACAGGCGACGCGGAAGAACCTGCAGAACAAAGCATGCTTGTTAGTAGTGTTTGCAGTCTGAAGGCTGACCTGTTAAAGGTTGGGCACCACGGAAGCTATACGGCAACATCCCAGCAGTTTCTGGACATAGTAGACCCAATATATGCAGTAATCAGCGCAGGACTAGACAACAGATACGGGCACCCACACAACGAAACACTCGAAAAACTAGACGCTGCAGGCGTAACCACATTTTGCACAATCAACTCAAGCACCATAATTGCACAAACAGACGGAACAACACTGACCATCCTTAACGACCCAACACCAATAATCCCAGAATTCCCCACAAACCAGATTATACCCATATTTGCTGCAACCACACTAATCGCAACTATATTGTACAGAAAAAAACGCCAACAACACCTCTAACAAACTAACGCCGTAACCCTGCCTTTTGTATACAAAAAACCTTAGTGTACATTGTTGACTCTGGAACAAGCAGACTAAAACGAGCAACCCAACTCGTAAGCTGCGCGCAACTCCTTTGGATGTGTAGACACTTCTGCTTTATCGTATGCTTCCGCGTAAACTGTGCCCACAAATTCTACATCCAAATACAAAAACGACAAACGAAACATCTCCGCCGTTGGACCACAAGCACCCTTGCCCTCTGCAGCAGGAATCACCAAAACCGCCCGTTTACCTTTAACCTTCTTGTTTTCCACAAACGGGCGCATCCTGTCCATGAGCATCTTCATCTTGGCAGATGGACCATACCAGTACACGGGAGTTCCAAAAACGATAACGTCGGCTTCTTCCATCTTGGAGTAAATCAGTTCCATCTCGTCGTTCAAACAGCAGACGCGGTCGCCTTTCTTGCATTGGCGGCAGTCTACACACAAAGAAATCGTGTAATCGTACAAATACAGCTTATCCGTGGTGTACCCTTTTGTTTGGGCGCCTTCTAAAACTTGGTTAACTAAAATGTCGGTGTTACCCCCTTTTCGGGGGCTGCCCACTAACGCCAAAACTTTCATCGATAGATGCCTTTTACTCTTTGAAGAAGTTTCGGACATTATGTAGGTCGTTCATTGTGTTTAACGTGAACCACATGCCATGATACGTGTAGCCCTGAAGCATTTTTTTGTCTGCTAATCGTTGCATTGCAGTGAATTCGAAGTCGCCGTTGTCCGGAAACATGGATTCTACAACGTTTCGTTTAAACACATAATGGCCGGCGCTGACGTAAAAGTCAAGAGTCATCCTCTGCTGGAACCTGATAACGTCGATGCCGTTTGCCAGTGTTACTTTGCCGAACGGAATCTGTGGTTTACTTAAGAGCAAACCTGCGCCTTTCCCTGCGTAATCGAACAGTTCGTTGGGGTCGTAAAACACTAGGTCGTCGACGTTCATGACGTACGCTACTTTGCCTTTGACTTGTTCAAACGCCTTTTTTGTGGCACCACCAGTGCCCAAGTTTTCTTCTTCTAGGGAGTAGTTAACAGATAGTTTAGTTATGTCAGACCTGTTAGACGCAACAATAATATTTTCAAAACCGTGAGACCGAAGCCACTCAATCTGATGATCAATCAAAGTACGTTTGTTAATCTTCAACAACGGTTTAGGAACCCAAGTTGCAGGTTTAAGCCTCCAACCTTCGCCACCCGCTAAAATGATTGCTTCTCTCAACAGCATTCACCCCAATCTGTGAATATCCATTATTTCATCTATAAGATATATGTTCTGCACCTAAAACCTTGTGAACGTTTATAAACCCCCAACATAACACATAACAACAACAAACAAATGGAAGTGAAGATATGCCATCACACGGTTCATTATCCAAAGCGGGCAAAGTACGCTCAGTCACACCCAAACTCGAGGCAAGAGAAAGACACTCCTCACCCCCACGAGTAGACAACCGAAGCAGCTACCACAAACGCTTCGAACTCAGCAGAGACAGCGGACAATACACGCCCGGAAAACGACGAAGGAAAAAACGCAGATAAACACCAAACTCCTGTAAACGGAGTTTTGGCAATTACAAAATCTGCGAAATCATATTTTCTAATTAACCCTGCAATCAAGTTTTAAACACAAAAACCGTAGACTATGTGCAGGTGAAACACTTTTGGTTCTTCCAGCAAAGATTTTTGAGATAAAAGAAGAACTCAATCTCGGCTTAGCTGCCCAGAAACTAAAGGATTACCACGAAGAAGAAACAATCGAAAAAGAAGACACCACAACAACCACATTGATAACAGAAATCTTGGACCTGACCCTTTCCGAAAACCTGATTTCAGGCGTTTTCAGCCAAGACTTCATGCGAACAAACTACTACCGACGCGCCCTAACCCAAACACCCGTAACCGAAGAAGCACAGTTCTGGATAACCCGCCACCAAAACCGAGCATATCTAATAGTTGTCGCACCATCCGTAGCCAGAGGTGTAAAAAAACTCCTAGCAAGCCATGTGGCAAATAAACTCAGCAAGCACCTGTTTATCACGTCAAAGGCGATTCTGGAAACGAAAATTCCAAATGACACATTGAAACAGTTACATGAATCAAACCCGCAGGCAACACGGTTAATCTGGTTTGACCAGTTCGACGTTCCTGGTGTGGAAAAGACTTGTTTGGCTGGTTCAGACCTTGCGGATACTCAATTGTATCAGGATT
>JAOZIC010000150.1:21041-22657 GCA_026014605.1 Candidatus Bathyarchaeota archaeon | reverse complement strand
CGGATGTTTCTTACCCACCGAGAAGCAACCTCAGAAACGTGCAGGAGACCTTCTTTGTCGTACTCGTCTAACCTGACGTAGGCACCGTACGAAGTCACATCTACAACAGTAGCTATTACTAGATCGCCTACTTCAGGCCACTCGGGTCTCCTTAATCCCATTTAGATATATTCCTCCCGCCAGTTTACTCTAAAACTGCGGTAATTTCGCCTTTGACAGTTGCCTTTCCGCCAGAAGGTTCTGCTAGGATTGCTCCACAAACATTACATGTGACTGAAGTGGTAGCGTGACTGAAAACAAACTGTTCGTTTCCGCAGTCAGGACATTTTATCCTAAGGAACCTGCTTTGGGGCTTTGGTATTACTTTATCCCATTCACTCAATTTCGTGTCACCACACTATGCAATAATTAATTTTTTAAGACGGATACCGTTTTTGTGGCGCATGTAGCCACAGGTCTTACATTTGAGCCTAAGAGTCTGTTTCTTAGTTACTTTGGCAAACTTTCTTTGCCTGGGGAATTTCTGCCCACCATAACCTTTCTTTTCTCGAAGTGCATGGGCTCTCTCACCTTTAGCTAAAGCTCTCCTCTTCCCCGCTTTATACAAGGAAACACCGTGAACCTGATGAGACTGACATTTAGGGCAGTATGTGTTGATTTCTTTTGGTACGTTCATCGCGCGATCACTGACCAGTTAAGTATAAAACAGCCCCCTTAATTACTATTTATCTGTTTCTGGAACTTGACAAAAAAATTCACTAAAAAACCGCGTACATTGTTCGGGTTTTAAGGAAAAACGGCAAAAAGATTGTTGAGTGCAATAAGATAACAAGATTTCAAAGTTAAAACGTGTTAACTCTGTTTATGTCCAAAAAATCAAGAAACAAAAGAGGGGGTGTTGCCTTTGACCACAAAACAGGTCAAAGACAGCTTAAAGGTAAGCAAAGTTATGGGCTCTGCTAAGTGAATAGTCAGTAACCGCAGCAAACACCAAGCTGTCTAGGGGGTTTAGATATCATCTGCCAGATATTTCAGGTCAAAGTCCCTTAGTTTATATCCGGAGCTTATGCTAACCAGGAAAGATTCGAAGTTATCCATGTAACTTCCCCAATCTAATCCAAAGGAACGCATGAATTCAGCGTAAGCAGAATAGTTTTTGTGGAATGATATCAAAACTAAGTCTTTTCCAAGACCTTCGCCGTCAGCCCCAAAGATAACGTTAGGACGTTTGGCTACCCATTCCTTCGACTTTTGTGCAATCTCTTTAGTTTTGTCGTCTCCGGGGTACTTCTTGGTTTTAGCAAAAGTGAACGCCATTATTTGGTAACCTAGTTTTTTGAAGTCAGGAATGATGGTGTATGTTTTTATGTATTCTTTTTCGATTCGGGCGCGGGTTCGGGAAACTGTTGGTTGTGAAACACCCAAGATGCCTGCTAATTCGCGGTCGCTTTTCTTAGAATTTTTCAGCATCTCACTTACTAGTCTAAGGAGTTTTTGTGGTTTCATAAGAATAATATTTTATCACTACTCCTTTAAAAGTTTGATGCATGAAATGGTCGTTCATTTAAAAGGTAATGAGTTGTCAATGTGTAGTTTGATACATTTAGCACTTCCAC
>JAOZIC010000150.1:3023-20941 GCA_026014605.1 Candidatus Bathyarchaeota archaeon | reverse complement strand
AGAATGTCTTTACAAAAGGCGTTATAATGCTCAGCTAAGGGCAAAATAGTTCCACACATTTTTGCCTCTTCTGCAGTTAAAACATCTCGCGAGATGGTTTCTTGGTTCAAAGTTTTCTCTTTGAGTTTTTTGTAACGCAAATCAAAAAGGTCGCAGACCATAAACTGGACATACGCAAATTCGGTTTCCATAAGCTTGGCTTTGGTTGTTTTTTTGTCCAGCATACGGTTTTCTTCTTTCATTTTTTTGATGTAATCAACAATCTTGGCGTAAAACTTGTTTGGAAGCCGCTGAATGTCCAACAGTTCCTTTTCTGCTTTCCATATGTTATACAGTTCGTTATACAATCTTACTGCACCACCTTGGCTACACCCTTACACAACAGCATCATCGCCGCCGCCGTAGGAAGTTCAACGTTCTGCCGTTTAAACGGACCATATGTCTGGTCTTCCACCCTAAATTGCGGAGCGTCTGAAACATGAACAGTAACACATCCATCTTTAAAGGCTACTGCACGTTTAAGAGGGTCAAAAGTTTCAAGGTCCGAAATCGCAAGCACCACCTTTTTCAAACCCGTTTTTCCGTGTAACGAGTTACTAAGCCGAATCAAACGATTAACATCAGGAGTAACCACAGTGTCGATGTTAGCAGACTGCTTCACGCCCCCAACTTCGGCAATTTTTTTCCAAGTTTCTGGAGTTATTCCCTTAATCGCACCCCAAGGACCGTTCTGGCTCCAGTTCTCAAGAATTGCGTCCCTGTGTTTAAGTATCGCATTAATGTGAGCGGTCTTTAACCCAGCTTGAACTAACTCTTCCTTAGAAGCACACGACAAGAAATCATAAGTTCCACGAGCCACACGTCCCCGCCACCCTGGCTCATTCAAGTCAGGACCAGCAACTTTTTTTGCGGGGTCAGAGCTTTTTCCCAAACCATGAAACTGGGCTTCTAAACCAATACCCATAACATAGTCAACAATCTCTTTACGCGCCAACGAATCCAACTCGCGAACAGACTTGCTTTCAACATGAACGTGGTAGCCCCTATGACCAGAAAACGCCACAGTTAAATCGTCTGAAGAAAAACCAAAATCAGTTGTCAACATATCAACAAGCTTGATTGCTTCAACTTTAGAGGCCTCTAAACAGATTTCGCACGGGAAAGTTTTTTCCTTAAACTTTGTTCCACCACAACGGCACACTGCAGGATGTTTACCCCTGTCTGAGGCACCACATTTTGTGCACACCCAGTAATCATGAACATTAGCACAAGGGGTGGGAATGTGGTCTGCGTCGATGTCAAAGACTAGGTCAGCGCCTAGCCAACCTTTAGA
Source organism: Candidatus Bathyarchaeota archaeon (assembly GCA_026014605.1). GTDB lineage: Archaea > Thermoproteota > Bathyarchaeia > Bathyarchaeales > Bathyarchaeaceae > Bathyarchaeum. The sequence goes on along the minus strand of JAOZIC010000150.1, from coordinate 19,608 downwards.
TTTCATTTCTTCTTCTGGGCGCTCATAATATGCACTTGAATAGTACACGTCAGAGGGAACAACTTCAGCCAAGGCGGACCTTAACGCTTCAACGTTTCTGAAGGCTTTGTGTCTCATCATTACTTTTTTTTCAAGAAGTAAAAAACCGAATTCTCTTCTTTCAAACGAAGAGGGAGCTAAAATATTGGCGGAGTGTTGTTTGTAGTATTCACCAAATTTTTCTTGAATGAAAAGTTGTGACAAAGACGACATGTTTTCTCCGCTCAACATACAGTATAGTCTAAAAAGGATATTTAAGCGGAATTCTTGCCCGCGAATTCAACAAAGTAAAGTGGCATATCGTGAAGGAGGCTTTTTGCATGACTTTATATGAAACATAAAAACAAGTACTCTTGAAGAGCCATGAAGAAACAAAAAAAGAAGTTTGTGTCCAAAGAACCCGAAAAAGAGACTGAAACAATGGACGTATATAACGACAAGGAGCTCGAACAAATGCTTGAGGACGACGAAATAACAGACGCCGAATACAATTTCATGTTGGGCAGAGAAAAAGTTGGAAAAAAGAAGAGTTTAGGTCTTGAAAGAAAAGAGCATGAAGACAGCGTTGCAGATGAATTAGCCAAAGCCGAATACGAAGAGGACTGAAACAACAATACTTCCGAAAATGGTTGAAACAGATTCACAGAAAGGCAATTACAGTTCTTTTTTTCTGTAAAAAAGCAAGGGCAACCCTGCAAGCGGAAGCGCAACTGCCCACAAGTTCATGTTGTGTCCTAAAATCCACGCATACCAAGTACCCCAACCACCTACGCTTCCAAACAGCAGCCACATCACGTAGATTATGTCAAAATACAGGCCCAAACAGATGATGATTGCGCCGATTTTTGGCAGGTCAAGGTCACTTAGAGTTTCTGCACCAAATGATTTTCTTGAAAAATATGCAGAATACAAGGTAAGCAAAAGCAAACCGACACATGTCATACCAAAACTGAGAATGTTAAGAGGATAAGCTGTTACGTATTCTATGCCTTTTTCTATTATTGCCGCAATCCAGTTCACTGTGTTATCAAGCCAGAAAACAAAAATGAAAGCAGTTCCCGAAATCAGCCCCCATTTTATTGCGCCTTTGGCGGGTTTGTTTGGGTTTAGTGCCAAAAACAGTTTGATTAAAACAAACGGAATAATCAAAGACTCCAACATACAGGGTACGCCTGTTTCGATTACGAAGAGTATCCCATAGCCTTCGGAAACAAAATCGTTAGCAGTCGGTAGCAAACCCCATAGCCCAGAAAGAAAGAGAGGCATCCAATACAGGGCTTCAGCAACTAGTATCCACCGTAGGGTCATTGTTGCTTCAGGTTTTGACAGGTCACGGTTGAACAAATAAAATAAAACAGCAACTACAGCAATCAAACCGCCCATTGTTCGAAAACCAAGACTTACAACTGATGCGTTGTCTGTTAGCAACATCCAAAAGGGCCAATCAACTGTTGCTCCGTAAATTGCTGATTTGATGAACTGATAAATTGTGAACAAAAACCATGTCAAAGCCACAAGAAACAAACCAAATTTAAGCGGGCCGTCTTTGGTCATGTAGAGTTCTCCAAAAAGTTATAACAAAATAGGTGTGATTTAGCATATTATGTTTGTGTTACCAACACGAAACAAAAACATTCGGCAACTAGTCTTATATTCAAAATTTAAGGTAATAATAAATGAAGACGTTTTGGAGCGGTAAGCAGACATGAAAAATCAACAAACCAACAAGTTCTTGTACCTTGTTGAAGGCGTAGGCGCAGTTTTTGTTGCAATATTTTCAGCGGCTTACCTTTTTGCACTGCCTTCAATGGAAGTTCTTCACAGCGAACCAACAGTCAATTTGCTACTCTCAACATTTGGAACACTGTTTCTTGTACTAATCGCATTAACAATAATATATGCAATCACAACAAGAAACAAAAAGTGAAATTAGTCGGACTCTTTAGCAGATTCTTTTTCAGGCTGTTTCTCTTCTTCAGGCACGTTTTGCAATTTACGTTTATAGCAAACCAACGGATTCACCGCCTTGAAGCACTCAGGCTCTGGTGAAACACAGATACCGTGAGTACGCAAAGTGCTGCAGTTTGGAGGCGTATACTTAGTGCCCGACCCCTTGCTTCCAGCGATGTGCTCTACTTGATAGCGGGTCATACGTTCGTTAAAGTCTGAAACAGAACGGAAAAACTTGAAAACATCCTCCGCAGACATCCCAACACTCAACATAAACGAAGTCAAAGCAAACCTACCCATATGCGAAGCAGGGCGACCAGCCGAAACACGGTCATACACACCCTTAATACAAGACGGAAAAGCATCCATAACCACACGGTCAGGCATCTGCTCAAGACGAATCTGCTCCGCCTTTTCCTGTGCTAACTGCCTCAACCGCGTGACCCGAGCCATAAGGTTCGGAGGAAGAGATTTTATTTTCGTGTCAAGCCTGCCCTCAACATATTTGCGCACTTCTTCCTCTAAAAGCCGACCTACTTCCCGTCCAGTAAGGTAAACATCCCCATCAATCAACAGATGGTTAACAAGTTTCCAGTTCTTGTCATGAAAACCTGTTGCATTTCTCAAAAAAACAGGAAAAGGAAGCGCAAAAACATAATGCGCCAACACAAAATCGTCAACTAACCGCACATTCCAACCAAAATTGTTGGCAACCTGCAACAACTTCTCTTTTTCTTCTGACTGCAACAAAGCAGAAGCCCGTTTCGCTTCAGCCAAAGCATACCTGCTTTTGATAAAAGATTCATCAGCCGCAGAAACCAACATAACAGCTATCGGAAAAGAAAAAAGCTCAATTTCATTCTCCCGTGGATTATCTCGGGGTTCTGTTTCAGCATATTTTGCCATGTCAACTAGAGCATCTGTTACACGTTTTTCTGCGCGGTCCAAAAATGGAACAAAAAAGTCGCTTTCTAGGTCGGTGATGTCTAAACCTAGTTCTCTTACGTGCTCAGCAGCCTCTTTCATGAAGGGATATTTTGCACGGTCATAAGCAGTTAGTACCTGCTTAACCTCCAGTATGTTTGACTACTCTACTTCTATTCGGGGAGCCAAATAAAACTTTAATTTGCCATCTTTTTCTTGCTGGAAATCCAACTTTATTGGCATATCTGTCGAAAATTCGATAACTACAATTTCAGATGTTGGCACCGCAGCCCGGACAATCTCCGAGAGGTAACTCAAACTAAAAGTAGCCTTAGACTCTTCCTTAGCGGCCATCTCCAAGAGCACATCGTCACCAGTTTTGAATTCAATAGTGGCACCTGAGATGTCGCCTGCTGCGTTCATAACCAGTTTTTCTTGGTTTGCTTCGATTCTTACATGGTCACTTACCAAAGAGGCATCTTCTATTGCTTCGCGCAAACCTTGGGTCACAGTTTTTGCTTTAATGTTGAAAGTAACTTTCGGAGTTGGAACTTCTTCATCCATAGCCTCTAAAGTAGGCATGTTAAAGGTACGAGAATACTTGCCTTTGATGGCAATTTTCAGTTTCCCAGTTTTGTCATCTAAAGCCAATTCAACGGATTCGTCTTTTCCGGTTCGCCTCAAAAACTTTAACATTTCACTTATGTTGATGCACATCTTCGCAGTTTCACTGCATGAATATTCGTCAAAAACGGTTTTTGGCCACTCAAAATCGACCATGGCTACTCGCGAAGGGTCCATAGCACGCAATTTTATTCCTTCGGGGGTTAAATCAAAAGTAGCCTCGTCAACAAGTATCGAAATAGCGCCCATCATATCTTTCAAAAATTTGGCATCAGCCATTTTAGCCTTGAACATCAACAAACCTCTGTTAGCATTTATGTTTGATGACCTATAATTTAAGGTGTTTGATTCCCCGCCAAGTTACAGCAGGGAACCAATTTTGAACAATAAATGTTCTAATTCAACGGTTTTTAGCTGTATTCACGGAAAGTGTAGTTGCATTTAGTGCATCTGAAAAACTGTGTTGACGATTCGTCAGTTCCGCGCGTCTGTACCTGCCAAGCGTAAGCTGTATTGTTGCCACACTTGGGGCATTCAATCCTGACGGTGGGCAATGTGCGTAGTTTTTGCTCTTCTTTTCCAATAATGGCTATGGACTCTTGACCATTACGGTCAATATGTTTAGGAGCAACAGGAGGTTTATCTCCCGCATGTTTCTTATAGCCACACTTTGGGCACACAAGATTAAAGACGGGTTTTTTTGACGTCTTGTCACGACGTGAAACCAGCCGCATTCCACATTTTGGACAGAATTCCATACCGCTTACCTCGTTTCTGCGCAATCTCCCTTGCAATTTACTCTTTTAAATCTTTTCTATCTTTTTCGTTAATCCAGAGGCAATAATATGCGCAACACGCAAAGCTTCTGGAATGTTGCTTCGTGTAGAAGTCTTTTTTAATATTTTTTGTGCATCCTCAAACAAAATTCCAGATAAATGAACGAAAATGGGGTTCTCTCCGTCTCGGGTTTTCACTTCGAAAAGTTGTCCAGCATTTTGCATAGCACGCCACCGATACTCAAAATCTGGCAGATTCTTAAGAGCAACTTCAATGTCCTCAAAATCTGGTTTATCTCGCACAACTGAAATAACGGGCAAATCAACAATCCGACAAAGAGCTGAAATGTCGACTATATTGAACCCCGCAAAGGTTATGCCGTCTAAAACTACAACCCGAAGTTCAGGATAATAAGGAGAAGTTTTAATCATTTCAGCCATTTTTTCTGTTGCGTCTAAACCGTCAATTGTTATTTGGGTATGAGTAACGCCTTCAAACCAAAGACCCCCACGATATACAACACCCACCACATCTACGATTCCTTTGGTGCGGGGAATAAATTGGCCATCGTCAATGCCTAATACGCGAATCTCAGGTTTGATGCAACGAAATTTTTTTGAATCCAAAACTATCAATCTTCCAATTCGGCGTATTGAGCTTTAAATTTTGTTCAAACCTTTAAAGCTCCCAAAAAGATACAACCCTAGAAGATGTTCATATGCTTGCATTTATACCAGAATACACAAACCTAACCGAAGTTTTGCTGGACCATAAACTGGCTAAACTAGGAGACGCATACGTAAATTTTCTTTATTCTTTGGCTTTGTCCAAAATCAAACAAGAAGCCACAGGAAAAAAAGTTGAAGGCCGATTACTTGCAGATGCATTCAAAAAAGCAGGATTACGGGAATATTTGCCCTCAAGAATTGACCGCCACAAACAAGCCGACGCCGCCGAGGCACTAATTGTTTACGCTTGGATACAAGAACGAATGACTATGGAAGAAGGGCTTGAAATCTTGGAAAAAACTGAAGATAAAACAGAGGCATTCAAGTTGCTTCTTACAACAGCGCAAAGCAAACTTGAATTATAAAAAACTGAATGTGCCTACTCGGGCTTCCAGCTTTTTGATGCTTTCTTGAAAGATTTTTCGAAGTCTTTGCTTAGGTCAAGCACTTTTTTGGTTGCTTCTACAATAACAGTTTCTGGACTCTGTTTTCCCTTTGTGTGAACATACAAAATACCGCTGTCAATGAGCGGGTGGGGAACATGATATCCAGCCATTTCGATAGTTTCGTCTTCCAAAAGCATTTTTTGTAACACGTTTAGAAGGGAGTGCCCTGCGCCTTCTACTTCAATTTTGAGTTCGTTATCTGTTTTTTTCTGAAAATTAACTTTCATCTTGCTTTTCCTCACGGGTTATGTCTTTTCCAAAATCTGGAGACCGTTTTCTTCGCTCACTGTTCCCACAGTTGGAACATTCCAGCCCTCGGTTACCAGGCTTGAGCTCATTTCCGCATATTGAACAAAGAGCATGAACTACGCCCAAATCGTTCTCTGCGGTTGACAAAAAGAAGGAACGGTTTTTAGTGCTGATTACTTTCGCTTTTATGATATCTCCTGTTTTGACGACATTGTACATGTTGTCTACGAAGCCGTGGCTTACACCCGAAATGTGTAGCATGCCTGTGAAGAACCCTGAAAGCTTTTTGTCGCCCACCTGAAAGATGCGTACTACTGCATTTTTGCTTCGTACGTCTAAAGCGATTCCAGTTACTATGTTTCCAACTTGTGGAACGGTTGCTTTTGGAACAATTGGATACACTGAAACTTGCCTGTTTAGCATGTCAAGCAGTGTGCATCCAGTTACTTGTGAGTGGATAGTTCCGTCTTCCACGTATGTTCCTGAACCAGAGGTAAACTCTTCTATAACGCCTAATTGGTCTCCGGGAACAACGAAGAGTCCACTCTTTCTTTCATTTTCTTTCATGAACTTTTCCCTTCTATTTGATACAAATCGACTCGTATACTACGTTTTTTCTTTGTGTGAAACTTAAACATATACGGAAGTTCCATTGTTAGTGGAAATATGGTAGTTACTTTTCCGCCGTGCTCCTCAATAAACCTTTTGATAAAACTACGGTTGCTTTCTCCGCTTTTATGAAACGAGTAGATTCTCTTGCTTAACTCTAAAGACCGAGTAATGAAACGCCTGTCAGCTCGTTTTTGCTGTACACCAAACGGCGGATTTTGCAATGTTGTGTCAAAAACCCCGTTAATGACGCCGATGTCGCCTATTATCCAGTTTGTATTGTCTTTCACACCCAACTGTTCCGCATTCTTATGGGCAACCTTAACGGATTCCCTGTCTAAATCAACGCCAACAACTTCTTTTGCACCCAACAAAGCCGCGCCTATTGAAAGTCTTCCAGTTCCGCAACCTAAATCCAGCACAGTTTTGTCGATGATGTCGTCGTTAACATAAGCAGCCAAGTACAGGGTTTCTGCAGCCACATTTGAAGGTGTGGTGTACTGTTCAAGGTAAGCTTTAGGTTGAGGGTGAGGCGGTATTTCTGAAAGGGTTCGTTCTAGGTCGCGTTTTCGAACCAGCCGTTTTTGAGCAATTCTTCCCATTTCATTTCTCCCAACAGTACAAGTGTTTCGTTAATAGACAACAGAGGTTTACCAAAATTTGGCGAATCATCCAAAGACAACCGGGGACAAGCAGTGTTAACAAACGCGTCTACTCCAGAAAACTGCATAAGCGCACTAGGCGTAACCTCTCGAAGAGCAAGCAAAGTAGCTTTTAGGCCCTGTTTTTCAAGTTTTTCTTTGATGATTATTGCTCTTTGTAATCTCATCTGTCCACTCTTCAAAATTACCAAAACACCAAAGTTCTTTGCCACTTTTGCAGCAGAAATATTACCCCACCGCTGCATCAGGATTCGCCTAACTTGTTCGTGAACAGGATAAGCAATTTGCTCGTAAGGGTCAGCAATAACTGTCGGTTTCTCAGTAGCCAAAGCCGCACCTATAGCATGAAATCTGCCGCCACCAACAAAAAGGAAAACCTCAACATCGTCTGAAACAGCTTTTGCGTTACTAAAATCACATCCAAGCACCTGTCCAGCGTACTTTTGTTTGCCAGCGTCGCCAACAAAAACTGTTTTTCCCGCATTTTCAAGCAAACGCTTAGTTTCGTCAAGCTGATGAATGTGCTGAACGGTAGTGATTAAACCAATCTTTTTCCATGACTCAAGATACTGCAACGCGTTTGTTACGGCTTCTTTGACGCTGACGTGTGCTCGAACCTCAATATAGAGTGTGGGCACATCAACGTTTGGAATCATTGGAGTGTGCCCATAGTGCACAATTAGGTCTGCGCCTAAAATTTTGGCTGCTGAAACCGCCAGATCGCATGCTCCATAACAGGGGTCACTTGAAACAATAGGCAATGCACCAGCTTCTTGTACAATAGAAGCTAAACGAGGCGCAGCAGGTTTTAGTCCCTCTGGAAGCTGCAACAACACGGTTTTAGGCTTTCTTTTCGCAATCTCATCTTTTAGCCTATTTTCTTCAAGATCGAAAGACATAGTTTTCATCTACCTTTTACGGTTGAACCCAATAAAAACATGGCTTATTACAAGCCACATCTTTCAGATTCAAGTGTCAGCGTCGAAAAAGTTTACACTTATGTCCGTCAAAGCGCAGATGCAAATTTTTTGATCAGGTATTTGACGTTGTCTTCGGTTATTCCTAATTCTTTAGCAATTTTTGCGGCATCTTTGTTGTTTTTCTTGATTATAGCAATCAATTCGGTTTCTATCTCTTTTACAGAGAGCAGAGTCTCAACAACTTTGTCAGGGTTGACTCCAATCGAATCAAGATGCATGGTTAAGAATTTGAGGAATTCTTTTCCAAGATCACTTGGTGCTTGACCACAGATACCTACAGTTCGGTGAGGATTCATGGAGTGGGCACCTTCACAAAGCATTTCGATCGCTTTTTTAACTGCAGCGTTTGATTCGTCAAATTCCCAAGCAATTTTTTCGCTGTCGCGGTCGATTCCAAGTGTTAGCTGTGTTAGGTCATTGCTTCCGATGCTAAAGCCGTCACAGTACTCAGAGAAAATCTTGGGAATAAAACAGATGCTCGGAACCTCAGCCATAAAGATGATAAGAGGCAAGGTTAGCTCTTTTTTCTGGAAAGCACTTTTGATTAGCTTTGTTACTTTTTCTGCTTCAGTAGTTGTCCTGATGAAAGGAACCATCGGAACTGCGTTTGTTAATCCCATTCTGTGAACTTCTGTAAAGGCTTCAAGTTCAAGCGCGTATGCTTCACAGAAAGATTCATCAATATATCGTGATGCTCCTCTGAAACCAATCATAGGATTGTTTTCTTGGAACTCAAGGTCAACTTTGTTAACTTCAATTGCTGTTGAACCACACAGAGGACATTTCTTCAAATGTTTCAAAGAGATGCTCTTGCCACAGTTACAGCGTATGTCATAGTATGTTGCTCCTGGAAGAGAAGCATATTCGTTAGTTTTGAAGTCAGAGAAACGAACAATAATTTTGCGTGGCTTGAACGCTGCAGCAATAATGGATATCCCAGTTGCTAACCTCTTGACGTATTCTTCAGTCAAAGAGTTTACAAACGGATATTTTTCGTTAACATCAGCAGCCCACCGTTCAGGACCAAGCTGGTCGGCTCTTAAAGCGAATACGGGATGCAATTCTATGCTTGACACAACAAACTCGAGTCTAACAAGAGAACTGCCCTGAGAAGGAAGCTGGCTAATATGCAAGGCTTCATCAGGACTGCCAATATTGACCATGATTTTGGTGATTGTTTCTGGAATTTCTTTTAGTTCAATTTCTTGTACTTCAAAAGGTATTTCGCCTTCAAAGATTCGTGCTTCACCAGCGGAGCAGTCAAGAGTAATTTTGTCGCCGTCTTCCATGCTAAGTCCGTTAACAACACCTACGGCACATGGAATTCCTCGTTCTCTAGAAACAATCGCAGCGTGAGATGTGCGGTTTCCTCGTTCACAAATTAGTGCAGAAACTTTTTCTAAACTCATGATAACTTCCCAGTCGGGAGTAGTCATGGAGGTAACAAGCATCGGCTTTAAGCCCCTCTTGTTGAATTCTTCAACTTCTTTCACTGCTTCTTCTGGACTTTCTGCTTTAGCAACAACACCAGAAGCAATCTTTGTTCCAACAGGTATACCAATAAAAATTGGGTTAGATTTTGGTTTCTCTTTAAGTTTGAACAAAGTCAACACAGTTCGGGTAGCGTGAACTGTTTCTGGTCGAGCCTGCGTTATGAAAACTTTGCCGTTCTCAACCGCATATTCAACGTCCATTGGTTTTTTGTAATTCTTTTCGATTTTTGTAACAAGATTCGCAACCTGATTTGCTTCATCAGGAGTTATTACTCGTGGGTCATGAGATCCAACAGGAATTTCGACGTTGTCTTTAGTTTTCTCGTCATAAACGAGTTTTTCTTTTTGTGGGTCTTTTGGAGGAATGGTTCCCAGAACTTTGACTTCTGGTTGTTTAATAAAACCAGACCAAGAAGCACTTTCTTTGCCTTGTACAATCATTTCTCCTAAACCGTAAACGGCTTGAATTACACCAACGTTGCGGTTGCCAGTGTTTGGGTCAATAGAGAAAGCAACACCAGCCTTTTCAGAGTCAACCATTGTTTGAATAACAACAGAAATCAAACCCTGTTTAAGCAATTCAGCCTCAGACATGTCCAGAATCTTTTTCTTGCGCAAATCTTGTCGGTAATCGATTACTCGCCAACCAAAAGCAGAGGCAATACACTTTAAAACATACTTTATTACACTAGAAACTTCCAACTGAACGTTAAGATAAGTTTCAAACTGTCCAGCAAAAGCGGCTGTAGCTAAGTCTTCAGTGATTCCTGAACTTCTAACTGCAACTCGGGCTCGTCCCACCCGATCCTTGAGCATTTTAATTTTTTTCTCTAACAACTCGAGGAGTTCAGGTTGTGTCTTTATGTTTTCGATAAAGGTGACGATTTTTTGGGCAATTTTTTTGGCTTCTTTTTCGTCGTCTTTGGCGAGCACGACGTCTAATTCGTTTACTAAATTAACAACAGTTGGATCATTTAGTAGAACTTTAGCAAATTCGGTAGTTGCCATTACTGCATATGGAACGTTATCCTTTCCTAAGATGTGGAACAGCTTAGCTAAGCTGGAGCCTTTTCCACCAGTATATCTTCCATCTGTTGCAATTTCTTCTTCAATATTGACGATCAAAGGTTTAGAAGTCATTTTCATACCTCACAGTCGCTTCATTGAGTTATAATCGTAAAAATGTAAAAAATGTTAAATTTTTCTGAAGTCCTGTCCGCGTGGCCAGACAACCGCAAAGCTACGCCCTCGGCTAGTCCTCAAGTTTTTTGACTACTACTCGGCAGGGTGTAGGCAGTTTAGCGCCGCCACGTTTCAGGGCAGTTGTTGCAGCTTGAAGACCGTTCTCGTTTACGTTAGCCAAGATAAGAGACTGGCCCGTCTTTACTCGTGCTGCAAGTCCAATGGCTTTGCCGAAGGCATTTCTCATTCCGTCTTGAAGACGGTCCGCGTGTGCACCAAAAATCATTTTGTTTTCGCGGAGCACTACGTGTGGATAAGGTAAAATCTTTAAAACATAACTATTTCCCAATTTCTCTGAGAGAACCCTGTTAGCGGCTATTCGTGCTGCTTCCAGAGCGTTATGTCTAATTTGAACTTCCTTTTCTGCGATTAAGCGTGCTTGATACTTGTAAGTTCCCGAGGTGTTGCCCATAGTGAATTTTACTATTTTCGAAGCTGGAGATCCTCGGATGTACTTCTTTCGGGTATAAGATTGTCCCTTTACTTCCCGATAATTACGAGCCTTCATTGTATATTCCTCATCTGCTCTGCCCATCATAGTTAAACAGATATTATAAAAACTATTCTGTATTCGAACTCATACGGCGCAAAAAAACAGAAAAAAAACCATATTTCAAAGTATTTCAATCATGAACAACAAAGAACGTCATGTACCATTAAACCTAAAGAAAGAAAAGTTTGTGATAACCCCCATTTTTTACAAAATAAGACTAAGCTTCTGAAGAAGATCGTTTGTTAAAACAGCAAAATCTTCTGGCGCCAATTCCCGTACTCTCTTTTCACTATAAACTACAGAATCAGCAAACTCCAGAGCCACTTTCCCATCAAATCCACGGCTCCGCAAGAAAGGAATTAGAGAGTTTCTTACCTTCTTGTTTCTCTGAGTGAAAAGAACACGAACAACTTCAAAAAAGGCCTCTTCGTCATCAACATGAAAAGGTGGTGCTCTTGGTTTTAAACGTATAATCATCGAGTCAACGTCTGGTGGAGGGAAAAACATGGTTCGAGGCACCACATCTAAAAGTTCTACTTCCGCCCGGTAGTAAATAGCAACTGTGAGACGTCCGTAATCTTTGCTACCCACCGAAGCCGCTAACCGCTCAGCAAACTCTTTTTGCAAAATCAAAACTGCAACATCAAACTTGTTTTCTAAAAGCCGAAAAAGAAGAGGAGAAGAAATCGAATAGGGTGGAGCAGACACAACCTTGTTAAACTCAGGAAGAGAAACTTTGAGAATATCCCCTTCTACCAATTCTACATTTTTGAGGCTGTTGAGTTGTGTTTTCAAAAATGTAATAAGGTTCTGGTCAACCTCTACGGCCACAACTTTTTTGCACTCATCTGATAGAAGCTGTGTTAAAAAACCAAATCCCGCACCAACTTCTAAAACAACATCGTCTTTAGTTAAACGAGCACACGACACAAGACGCTTCAATATGTCCAAGTTGACTGAAAAATTTTGACCTAACCGTTTCTTTGGGAAAAAACCGTAAAGACGAAGCAGATGCTTCGCCCTTTGACGCAGATTAATTCTTTCCACTAGGGCGCTCTCGTAAACAGTCTATATTTGCTTTCTCCACCCAATTCCTCTAAAATTCTTCGTGTAATAAGTTTAGAAGGATTAGGCATGTTAGCACGATTCTGCAAATCTTCAAGGTTTTGGAAAGACTTTCTTTCGCGTTCGTCAATAATTTGCCACATGTATTTTTTTCCAATACCTGGAATCAACTCTAAAGCATGCATTCGAGGAGTTATGGCCTGTGCGGTGTTGAAGAAGTTAATGAACCATTTTTCTCGATTAATTACTATTTTTTCGACTGTTCCAGAAAGTTCCATCTTTGCGTTGGAAGTTAAATCTTCATAGTTTATTCGGCCAATGATGTAAGTGATTTTTCGGCGCGAATCTTTTCCAACATAAACTCTGTCAGCAGTGTTTAGGACAATACCATCTCGGGCGATTGCTTCAAGAAAGGTGAAGTATTCTTCACCCACAACCTGAATCAGCGCACCAGCTCGGTATCCTGGTCGAGTCCCCGGCCTTCCGTGAGGAAGATAATCCAAAACGTATGCATACTCTTCGTATCTCTTCTCGCTCCTTTCCACTATTTCCCCGCCCCCGAAATGGTTACAATTAGTTTAGATGGTATATAGATAGAAAAAGTCCTTTATTCACTTTTTCTATATTTTTTCAAAAAAACCAGTATTTTTTCTAATTTTGAGGTTTCAATTATTTTTCGACCGCCAGCCAAGAACACTCGAAGCTCTTGGATGCTTTCAGGCATAGCGTTTACTATTTGCACAGCCTCATCTTGGTCTACGTCGAAGTCTTCAACAAGTTTTGTTAAAACAGTGTCAACTGCTGATGCATCAAGTTTAGCAAATTTTGTGGCGTAATCAAGGGAACGTCTTTGGAACTGGTCTAGACGTTCCTCTCCGATAGATTCTAAGGCTTCTTTTACTTGAGGAACTGTTACTGTGCGTTCCTGTAGAGCCTTTCGTGCCACGGTTAAGCCTCCTTATGGGGTGTAATGTGTTCTGGCCGAACAATTATTTCTTTGATTGCCTTTCCTTGTGACACATTAACAACATAGCTGTTTCCGCGTTTATTTGCGATAACGCCGATTCTGCCATGAAATCTTCTGTGTGGCATGCCTTTGTGAACACTGGGGTTTAGTTTGATTACTACTTTTTCGTCAGTTTCATATTCACGCAGTAACTTGCTGAGACCTGTTTTACCTCGTTCTCTAGGCTTCCTCTTCAAGAGGTAACGGGTCTTTCTACGATAACCTTTAGCTTTTCTTCCCAACTAAAATTCCTCCATGATAACATTCAAAACGTCTAAGTCAACAGGCTTTGCTTTAGTGTTGATAATAGAAGCTACGCTAGGGACAGTTCGCCCTTCATCGCCGCTTATCAACTCTTTAATATAAAGCCCTCCTTGACAACGTATCTTCATCTCTGCACGGTTAGGCGCCAACCTCTTTAGATGTGTCTCATATATGTACTTTTCTCGAACTAGGTCTGCTCTTCGATGCAAAACACGTAGAGGCGTTTGTTGTCGAATGCTGGCTTTTGTTAATGTTTCGGTTATAGTAGCCAGCTCCTCATCTGAAACTTCTCGGTCAAAATCAATAAACACTTTATACATCTTTGAAGACCCCTCACCCCGTTTCAACCGTTTAACATCTTCTTTGCTGGCAAAACGAGCGCCAAGTATCTCAACTTTGTCTTTTGCCTGTTCGTTTATTGTTTTTGTGAGAGCATCTAAATCTATGACCCGTTTTCTAGGCTTTTTAACTTCGATAATAAAAGGTCTGCCAGTTCCCAACATCCGAGCGTCCACATCTTCACGCCCAGCCGCATGAAACGCCACATCTTCGCCCCCAGTTTGTTCCAAAAGGGGACCCGCAATTATCTCTTCAACGGACTCCTGATACATTTTTCCAGTTCCGCCACAGTTAGGACACCCCTTGCCTTGACAACGTTTGCAAAACCATTTCGACTGAGGAATGCCGCGAACAAGTTTCTTGTATTTGCCTCTAATATAAAGAGGATTAGCCTGAATAACAACCTCGCCAGTGAATGGTTTGATTAGGGCAACAACATCAGGTTTTTTGTAGTCTGCGGGTTTACCTGAAAGCACGACAATTTTTTTTCCAATTTCGCGACTGAATTCGTTACGCATGCTTTCTCCATGTGCAACCTCAAAACGGGCCTTAAATTCGTCTTCCCGTTCCTCAACAGAAATAGGCAACTCGATGCCAACAAGAAAAGTAGCAAACTCGTAATCTTCAAGTGCCTCTAAAGCATACTCCGCCAGCGAATCCACACTTTTAAAAACTCCCTGACAAAGATAACATTCTTTCTCTTTTCTCGCCCTTTTTCTCATATTTTTAAGTATCTCAGCAGCCATGCCAAAAGAGCCGTTAGAAGCCAAAAGCCTAAGATTAGAAAAACCTTCATCGCTACCGGAAAGTGCTGTTTGATGGTTTTTCATTGTTAAAAGAAGCTTCAAGGTTTCTCCTCGTTTTTTGTCGCTTAAACCGTAACCAAGAAGCGCAAATTGTCTACCTAAACAGTGGTCGCAAAGAGGTTGTGCTTGAAGCATTTCTTGGGCTTTCTGGGGTATATCCATCAAATTTTCCTCGATTCCAACAATAAGTTATGTAACTAATAGTAACTAAACGCTTAGGCGGTGGGTAGACCTTTTCCGAAAAAGGGCATCTTTTTGCGCCTGAAGGTTTTCATCATTTTCTTCATTTGGTTATACTGAGTTAGTAGTTGCTTCACTTCTTTTTCTGTAGTGCCAGAACCGTGAGCAACTCTGCGGACTCTTGAAGATGAAATAATTTTGGGCTTTTCTCGCTCTTTAGGAGTCATAGACTGAATAATGACACGCCACTTTTTCAAGGCATCTTCAGCCATATTCATTTGGTCATCAGGAATGTTGTAGCTCATTCCAGGAATCATCTTCAATATGTGCCGTAAGGGCCCAACCTTCTTCATGGACTCAAACTGCTCATACATATCAGTAAGCGTGAATTTCCCACTCATAAAGGCGCGAGCCTTTTTCTCAGGTACATTTACCTCTGCGTCGCGCACTTTTTCAACTAGGCTCTGAAGGTCACCCATGCCCAACAAGCGACCTACGAATCTGGAGGGGACAAAAGGTTCGATGTCTTCAAGTTTTTCGCCTGTGCTAATGAATTTTATCGGAGCACCAATAGCAGCAACTGCAGATAGAGCGCCTCCACCTCTGGCAGAACCGTCAAGTTTTGAAACAATTATGGAACCAATCGGAGTAGCTTCGTGAAGGGCCTTAGCTTGAAGAGCAGCCTGTTGACCGATTGTTCCGTCGATAACCAAAATTGATTCGTCAGGTTTTATTGCTTTTTCTAGCTGCTTCATTTCTTTTATCAAGCCGGCCTCTTCTTTGTGGCGGCCAGCTGTGTCGATGATTACTAGTTCATAGTCTTTGAACTGTTTTAAACCTCTCAAAGCGATTTTTACAGAGTTCTTCTCTTTAGGTTCACCATAAACCGGAATTTTAACTCGCGCAGCCAATTGCTCAAGTTGATTATATGCTCCTGGTCTGTAGGTGTCTGTACAGACTAGACCAGTTTTTAGGCCTCTTTTTTGGAAATATTTTGCCAATTTCCCTGTCGCAGTGGTTTTCCCTGAGCCCTGAATGCCTACCATCATCAAAACTTTTCGTTTTCCTGGTTCGATCTTTAGCGGTACAGGTTTTTCGCCAAGAAAACGGGTTATCTCTTCGTAAACTACTTTTACTACGTGTTCTCTTCGGGAGACTCCTGGAGGAACTTTTTCTTTTAGCGCGCGTTCCTCGATATTTTTTGAAACTTCAAGAACCAACTTAACGTTGACGTCTGCTTGAAGCAGTGCACGTTGGATGTCACGGACTAGTTCTTTGACTGTTTTTTCGTCCATAACCGGTGCTCTGAAAACTTTGCGCAAAGCATCGTTAAGTGAAGAGCCGAGACTATCCAGAACCATTATTTCTCCCACTTAGAATTAATTTCGCCTTTTATAGGTATTTAGCTTTAACACAATTCTTTTCTCCTAGTTAACATTATCTAACGTGGGGGAAAAGGTTGTCAGAAACAGTAAAAATTGTCGAAAAAAAGCCCATACCATCTGACACAACTATGTTGATTGGGTTACCTGATGTGGGACTTGTTGGACTCATCGCGACATCGTATCTAGTATCTGAACTAAAGTTGGAAGAGGTCGCATACATGGACTCGGACCTGCTTCCACCGGTTGTAGTTTTGCACAAAGGATTACCCCATGCGCCTCTTCGTATTTATGGAAACGAAAACTTGATGGCAGTTATCTCTGAAA
>JAOZIC010000150.1:0-2923 GCA_026014605.1 Candidatus Bathyarchaeota archaeon | reverse complement strand
GACCCAGAAGCAGCAGCAGTTGTGTTAAAGGAGTTTTCGAAGATTTCCAACGTTACAGTTGACGTTTCGAAACTTCTAGAAAAAGGTGAAGAAATCCGATTAAAAGCAAGAGATATCATGAAACGCACCCAACAAGAAATGACGCGCATGAAAAAAGATCAGGAATACGATCTCCCATTATACGTTTAGGAAGAAATACAGATGTCAAAAAAACAGAAAAAACGACCTCCCTTTGACTCAATCGAAGAGTATTTAGAAGAATTCGAAGAATTGACAAACAAAATAAGGGCAGCCACATCAACTGAAGGCCCAAACTGGAACACAGAAAGCTGTTGCCTCCACGCACTTTCTAACGTTTTCATTACGCCCCGTGAAGTAATTGTTACAGCAGACCTTCCTAACGTCGAACCTGAAACAATAAAAGTTCAAGCACTAGACGAGAATCTGATCGAAATTACGGCTAAAATGAAGAAAAAAGTGGATTTCAAAGATTTAGGAGTCAACCATAGACAAGGTGAATTTTCTTTTCTGCGTTGTCAAGGCCGTGTTGATGTAGATATCGATGCAGAAAATATGAAAATCTCTTGTGAGGCAGGAATTTTAGAGGTAAGATTTCCAAGAAAAAACAAAGTTGAACTCTAGTTCGTTTTTTCTATTTCTTGCAATGTTGCTGCAACAATTAAGGGGAAGGCAATTGTTGTGTCACATTTTAGGTCGATAGGGTTTACATGCTTCAAATTGTTCGCCACAATCATAAATATAACAAAATGAAAGTTGCGAATATGGTTTTAAAAAGGTAGTTACAGAGACAACTTTAGTCCCTGTCAGGTAAAAGGGGTTTAACCCTTTGTTCGGGTTATTCTTGTTCTGCCCAAAATTTGCCAGTATTCAACTTCAGCGCCAGAAGTCAACTTGTTTTTTAGTTCTTCATCTTCTGGGTATGGGGCTTCGGTCATTTCGTAAGTTTCTAGGTCCATTAATTGAACGGCTGAGGGCAACAAGGCGATTACTTGCCCAGTTTTTTTCTCGATAAGCGGAACATCAACCCTAGCGCTGACAGGTTTTACGAGGGTTCGTTTTGCGTCATCAAAAACGCCTATTGCGACTATACGGGCTTTTGCTGCTCCGTGTTTTCCAGGTTTTGATTTGGTGTAGTTTACTATTTTACATGGTTCGTCGTTGATTAGTATGTAACTGCCAACTTTTAACGTGCCCAAATCCACAGGTTTACTCATATCGTCCAGTTCTCCTGACAGAAGAATTTCACTCATTTCTCGGTTAATAATCTATCGCCTAAACTACAACAAAGTGGTTAGTAACGTAAAATAGCCAGTTGTACATATTTGGTTTGGGCGTAAACAGTAACATGCTGTTTTGGTTGCAGAAAAAAGAAAATTTGGGTCCAAACAATTTTGTAAACCAAAAACAGGTGCTATCAGTGAATGCTTTAATGGTTTCAAGAGGTACAAAAAATTGAAAGAAAAAGCAATCGTTTTGGATACCTCAGCGTTCATAGCAGGTTACGACCCATTAGCAATTCCAGAAAAACAGTTCACGGTTCCAGAAGTAAGAAACGAACTCAACACAGATTCTATGCCGGGGGTTCGCTTCAACGCCGCTGTAGATAACGGAAAAGTAGTCATCATAAAGCCAAAGGATTCGTTTTTCCAACAGGTTTTAGAAGCATCCAAAAAGGTTGGAGATATGCGGTATCTTTCGGAGGCGGATATGCAAGTTCTGGCGTTAGCACTTGAACTAAAGGACGGTGGGTTAAAGGCAGTGATTGTTACAGATGATTACTCGATACAAAACGTTGCTAACAAAATTGCTGTGGAGTTTACGTCGTTGATGACTTTTGGAATAAAGCAACGTTTCAATTGGATACTCTATTGTCCCGCATGTTACCGCAAATACCCGCCAGACTACGAGTACGAATCTTGTGAAGTCTGCGGAACTGAACTGAAACGTAAACCAAAGAAAAAAAGGCGTTTATCAAAGGTTTAGGTTAATGGCGCCGGGGATGGGATTTGAACCCATGTGGCGCCAAGCACCACCGGTTGTCTTCTGACCTTTTTTGGTCATTTCGAGACCGGCACATTACCGCTCTGTCACCCCGGCTACCAAAAAGGTTAGAGTTTGTTGCCACTTAAAAGCGCTTTCGCCAAAATTTGGGTAACTAAGAGCACATTTACGTGAAGAAAATTTCAAGGCCTTGCTCTTTTTGTTCAAAACAGATGTGTTTTAGCCATTTTTCGTCGTCAGTTGCTGGGTAATCTTCCCGGTAATGGGTTCCACGGCTTTCTTGTCGGGTTTGGGCAGCTTTTGTTACGAGCCCAGCTACGGTTACCATGTTTTTGATTTCAACAAAACTGGTGTTTACGCCATTTTCGCCAATAGAAACCAATCGTGTTTCAAAGCGTTCAAGTTTTCTTAGCATCAAATCCAATTGTTGTTGGTTGCGGATTATTCCAACGTAGTCCCACATTGATTTTCTTAATTCGGCTTTAAGGTAATTTAATTCCAAGGTTTCTATGTTAGAAAATGTTACTTTTTTTAGTTTGGAAGGGTAATCGATTTCGTTTTTCAGATACTCTTTTGCCTTTTTTGCACCTAAAGACGAAAAAACAACAGATTCAAGCAAAGAATTGCTTGCCAGTCTGTTAGCTCCGTGTACTCCGGTGCAGGTGCATTCGCCAAAAGCTAAGAGGTTTGCAACGGATGTTTCTCCGTATTCGTTTGTTTTGATTCCCCCACAAATGTAGTGCGCTGCAGGTGAGACAGGAATCAAGTCCTTGGTGATGTCTACGTCATACTTCAAGCATTCTTGGTAAATCATCGGAAAACGCTCTAAAATGAAGTCTTTGCCTTTGTGGCGGATGTCTAGGTAGACTTCGCCTTTTTTGAGTTCATTAAATATTGTTCG
>JAOZIC010000208.1:3895-22857 GCA_026014605.1 Candidatus Bathyarchaeota archaeon | reverse complement strand
AAAACAGGGCGAGCGACAAACAGGCCGCTGAAACCTAAAAATCCAGCGCGTCTCAAAACGTGCAAAACAATCTGTTGATCAAGCATAAAGGATGTGGAATGGGAACAAATCAACGAGCGACAACTGAGACATGAGGAGGTATAGCGTCGGACGAAGACTGCTCCACATCCTTAACCCGCAATAGTAGTATTACGCTTTTGAATAAAAGTGTTACTATTTCGGATTGTTCAATACACCAAAAACAATCAACGAAAACAACAAAAGAGAAAAAAGATTACAAAAAATCTGAGCCCACATTCAACATAAGAAACAGTGTACGATGAAGTTGCCCAAAAAAAAGGGGCACTTCACCGATCGTGGGAATGATTTTAGATTTTGCTTTGGAACCATACAGGGTTCAAGGCAAACGGAGTCTCTTCTACGGACAAACCACCAGGTTCAATGTTGAGTTTTAGTATCTGAGGCTTTAGTGGCACACTTCGTGACTTACGAAGAATGAACACTCGGGTCCACAATGTATCCTGTTTTCGGTAATCAAGGTAAATCAAGTGGTCTACTAGATACTCTGTGATGTCCGGAGTCAATGGAATACCTTCAGCCGTAAGTACTACAGTTGCACCTTGTTGTTTGGTTTCCAGCAGCAGCTTCATAAAGACCTCTCGGAACTCGTCAGAGTTAGAAAGGCGCTTATCCAACGAAGACAACGAATCAATCACCACCCTGGTTGCTCCAGGCTGTGTTGCGAATCCGCGTTCTGCGATGTTCATTGCTTCTGCTTTTTCAAGTATACCGTATTCACTGGCGTATTCTGCAGTTATGGACATGTTAACGAGTTTGATTTGGCCATCTTTTACCAGTTGCGGGAAGTCTGACCAGAGTTCTCCTCCAGTCCTCATTATTGATTCGGGAGTTTCTTCGGTTGTGATGTACAAACATTTTTCGCCGTTCTTTGCGCCTTTGTATAGGAATTGTAAGCACACAATGGTTTTGCCAGTGCCGGGTTCTCCGCGCACAAGTATTGCGTCACCTTTGGGCAACCCAGGAATGAAGTCGTCAAGTCCAGCTACTCCGAAGTCAACCCATTCAATATTTGATGTTTTTTGTGAAGTCATACTGAATCACCTCTCATTCAATTAAAATGCTAATTATTGGTTATTTGTATATAAACATTTTCTTTTTACTGAACATTTATTTATCCACCCACCAAACTCTGAACGTTTATTCAAATTGACATTAACAAGTCAAACAGTAACATATATAACGCATTAAAAGACCAAAACGACAACAAAATACTACTAAAAAATAAACCAAGAAAAAACCTGTCAAACCAAAGTATACAAACTAAACAAAATATACATGTTCATGCAGACCAAAAAACACCAAAAAATGGGCGGGCAACTGTTAATACTAAAAACCAGCATAGTTGAAGACTAATAGAAGTACATTGTTGAAAACAACCTTTTTTCAGAAAAACCAAACAACTTAAAGCAAAATGTCTGGTCGGTCGCTGGCTATGCCATCTACACCCTTGTTTCGGTATTGTGCAACTTCTTCCTTTTTGTTTATTGTCCACACAATCACATTTAACCCCGCTTCATGAGCCTTTTTGACGTTCGCAGAATGCGTGAACCGATACAACGAAAGCAAATACTGTGCCTTCAAATCCAAAGCAGCTTTTATCGGGTTTTTGTGGCGAACATAAATCAAACCAGTTTGCACGTCTTTGTTTAGTTCTCTTATTTTACGTAGAGCGTCTTCATGAAAAGAAACTAGGATCACGTTATCCACCAGCCCTTTTTGTTCAACCAAACCAAGAACGTCTGCTTCTAAACCAACTTCTTTGAGTTCAACAAGAATCTTCACACGTTTTCCCAAAAACGTCAAAGCCTCATCCAAAGTCGGTATTGTCTCGTTTTTGTCGGTAACTAGCTTTTTTATTTCTTCCAACGTTAACTCATTTACCAAGCCCTTGCCGTTGGTGGTTTTGTCCACATTGCCATCATGAATAACAACAAGCTGGTTGTCCTTGGTTTTTCGAACATCCAACTCCACAGCATCAACACCCAAAGTAATCGCTTCACTAAAACTTCGCAAGGTGTTCTCTGGCTCGTAGGCTTTTGCTCCCCTGTGCCCGATTTTCAACAAGGATTTCACAACCAAAAGTTCGTCAATTTAGATTATAGGTTGGAAACGTAAATGAAATTTGCTACACTCATGGACTTTTTAATTTCAATCACGTCACCAGCATCTAGGTCAATAAAATCTTCGTTATTGTCCGCCAGCAACCACGCTGGACCCCTGCTGATGGCTAATTGCACAACAGTGTCGTCTGAAACAACTAAACTGGGCACCTTCTTGTGGTGCAAATTGTTGAAAGATATACCAATACCAGTCTCGAAAACGGTCCCGCCAGTTGCGGCATAATATCCCGTGGAACCAAAAGGAGTGGCAACAATGATGCCGTCGCCGATTAAATCGTCATGTTTTATTCCGTTTGCAGAAAAACTAAACCGCACAGCATATATCGGCTTTTTTAGGTGAACTTGGATTTCGTTTAATCCCACAAGAGTAACGCCTTTGGCTTGGGTTTCCAGCTTCATTTCGGAGTAAATCTGAAAATCACCCGCATTAATCCGGGACAAAATCTGGCGCAAATCTTTGAAATCGTAATCGTAAGGTCTGCAATGCCGCGAAGTCTTAATTATCAGCTTAGGAACCTGTGGAAATATTCGTTCACTGTAAAGCACGGTGCCGTCTCCGCCATAGCACAAAATAAAATCGGGGTCAGATTCAACAACCTCAAAACCTTCTTGGACCAGAACCTGTTTAATTTTTGTTGGTTCACGCCGAAAAACAACTTGAACCCTTTTGAGTTTCTTTGAGGCCCTTGACAAACTGCCGACCATGATTTTTCAGTCCACCTTACGGCTCTATACACATAGACTAAAAAAACCTGCGCATGGTCCGTAAAAATGTTTACCCACAAAACTAGTTTCGGAAAATCTCGGGCATACGTCGACGCAAAACCAGCGCAACTGGGACGCCAATCAAGGCACTTACAAGAATTTGTGCAGCATTAAGGGGAATGCCTGCTATTGCTTGCCCCGCGCCCAAGAGGTAGACTTCGAACAAGAAGTACCCAAATATCATCGTAACTCCTGCAACAGTAACTGCAATAACATCTCGGAATACGCTTTTTTTGTTTGTAATAAAGCCCGCCAGCAGACCTTCTAGACCTTTGATTACCAACGTTGCTGGAGCATAAACAACATATCCTGGAAGGTCAGCTATTGCAGAGCCCAATCCGCCTGCAACACCACTTACAAGAGGGTTGAAAGTTAGTGCTGCAACAAAAATCATGGCGTCGCCAACGTTGAAGTAGCCTCCCATGCCATTAGGAATTTGTACAACAAAGGTTCCAATTGCTACTAAAGCAGACATTACAGCCATTAAAGAAATTTGGATTACTGCTTTTTGTTGGTTGACCACTTGACTCACAGGAATAGTATAGTTACAACTTTACTATTAAAAAGTTCTGCAACAAAAACCAGTGCAAAAAAAGACCAAAACAGGCAAAGAAAAGACGGTTATATCGTCTTAATCTTCATGTAAGTAAGGTAAAGTGCTATGCCACAAAACAGAAGCGAAAGGTAACCAAGGATAGTATAGCTAATTTCTGCACCCACCAACACTGAGTAACAGCCTAAAACCCAAAGAATAAATCCTTGTGACCAAAACAGGCACACACGAAAATCGTTATTAACAAAATAATCCAGCATGTTCATGCATTGAGCCCAAAGGTGTGTTGCTTTGTTGCGGATATCAAAACGATAACTACGGTTAGGCAACTTGAACGTAAAGAAACTAACATCTGAACTGGCCCTGAAAATAGACGGGTATGAAAACATAAATCCGGACAAGAACACAAAAATGAACAGTTGTAACATATTCATCACTGATTTGCTCCTTCAAACGAAAATAAAAACGAAATTTCTAAAATCGACATATATAACAAAAAGGAACACACAAAAACAAGCCCTAAACGAGCAACAGCAAAGACAGCTAAAGCAACGTTTTTAGATCGTCCAACGCTTTTAGTGCTCGGCGTCCCCGTTCGGTGATCGTGAAATATTTTCTGCCAGATTTACTGTATGAAGTAACTACACCACGCCGAGAAAGATCGTTTAGATGTTGATAAATAGCCGCACGGGTCATTGTTTTCCCAATCTTTTTCCACAAACCATAACCGTACGTATCTTCATGGCTGAGAAGTCTGAGAATTTTCTCTTTTGTGCTCAAATCCAAACCAACACCAGCCGTTTTGCGTTTCTTCGCCAAAGCCTGAAGCACATCAGTAGCCTTCAAACCGCTCCCAGTAATCAAACAAACAACAGTATCGCCACAATCAACCACATTCTGGTTTACCAAATCAGTTAACACCGCAGTTGTAGCAGAACTGGATGGCTCTGCAAAAATGCCTTCAAGACGTGCAATCTGTTGTTCAGCGTAAAAAATTTCAGAATCGTCAACAGTAACAGCAGCACCGCCCGAACTTCGTATTGCATCAACAGCATTTTTCCCGTTCACAGGATTGCGCACAAAAAGTCCAGAAGCATTAGTGTACGACTCCACATCTTCACCAATAACAGATTCGTCAACAAATGCTTGAACAATAGGCGCACACCCAGAAGCCTGAACTCCAACCATCCGTGGAAGGTGGTCGATTTTTTGACGTTCATAGAGTTCCTTGAAGCCTTTCCAAAGAGCGTAAATGGTTCCTCCGCTTCCCATGGAAACCACCACCCAGTCTGGAACACCCAGTTGTTCCGCAATCTCAAAACTGATGGTTTTTTCTGCCTCCACGGTCAGAGGATTAAACTCTGCAGTAGCTTGGTACCAACCTGTTTCCGCGGCTATAGACTGTGCTCGTATGTTAGAGTCGTCAACAGTTTCCCCAAATTCTTCAATAACTGCATCATATATCATCATCTGCGCCAGTTTACCCAAGTCAACCATCTTCGGAACAACAATATTGCAAGCCAAACCCGATTTTGCACAGTACGCAGCCAAAGACGCCCCCATATTGCCGTTAGATGAACAGACCACAGAATCGTGCCCCAAATCCAAAGCATTCGAAACCATCAAAGCCGCACAACGGTCCCTGAACGAGTTCGTTGGGTTTCGGGTCTCATCCTTCAAAAACAAGTTCTTTAAACCAACTTCTTTGGCAAGCCGCGTAGCCCGATGCAGGGGTGTACCGCCTTCACCAAGTGAAACAACCGTTTTTACTGGGGGTAAATATTGTTTGAATTTCCAAAACGTAAAAGACTCCGAGAGTTCAGCAGTTTTTTGTTGATTAAAATCGTAAACGTATTCAAGAATTCCACCACACTTTTCACATTTGAATTTTGGCGGAAATGACGAATAACTCGAAGAACACTGGCTGCACTGTAAAACAGTCATATCCCGTTGAACTCCCGTCGATATGAAAAGAAGGCTTTCAAACTTTTATCGATTGCCTACAAAAAAGACAGCATCATACAACAAAAAGGTCAAATCAGAAGCTTGCGACGCCTTTTCGTTCAGAATAGTCGTACCATTTCCATAATTTGTCAATAGCCTTTGAAGAATAGCCTCTTTGTTTCATTAAAATGTCGAAAGTTTTTTTCGATTTCATTCAAAGGCCTCGAACTAAATAAACTAAATATCCGAATATAAAAAAGAGTTGCGAAGCAGTAATTCAGTTTTTGTAGATGTGTACAACCCATATACAGTTCCGTTCTTTCAAATCAAATGGGATATCTGTATTTTTAAGCTACAATTCAATGCATTTAACAAGCATTAACGAATTCAACAATCAATCATAAACAACATTGATATCAATGTAGAAAATTTGGAACAAGAAAAAACTTAAATTCAAAACGAAAGTTGAATGATTAGGGATATTAAAAATGTCAATTAAAAATAAAATTTTCAGTGTAACAATACTGGCTTTCATACTAGC
Source organism: Candidatus Bathyarchaeota archaeon (assembly GCA_026014605.1). GTDB lineage: Archaea > Thermoproteota > Bathyarchaeia > Bathyarchaeales > Bathyarchaeaceae > Bathyarchaeum. The sequence goes on along the minus strand of JAOZIC010000208.1, from coordinate 16,853 downwards.
AACAGCAACAATCCTAACAACCACACCATTCGTACATGCCGAAACCCTTACAACCAGAGCATACCTTGCCGTTAACCCAAACCCAACAGGTCTAAACCAAGAAGTATTAGTTTCAGCGTGGATTCAACCAATCCCACCAGGCTCAGAAGGTTTTGACGGATTAGTAATCTCATACACCGACCCAGAGGGTCAAACAACTGTCAGAGACGCAGCCAAAAGCGACACCCTCGGAGGAACATACTTCGCATTCACACCCGACCAACTAGGCGAATACACGTTCCACTTTGAATTCGAAGGCGACACCCTAAGCGGTAACGACTACCAACCCAGCCAAGTCCCAGAAGACACAATCCTTGTTGTTCAGCAAGATTGGGTAGAATCATACCAAGACACCCCATTCACAGGAGATTACTGGGAACGACCAATAAACTCCAAAAACAGGGAATGGTGGCAAATGTCAGGCAACTGGCTAATTGAAGGATACAAAGCAACAAACAACGGCTTTGACGCGGTAGGCGCATTCAACCCATACACAAGCGCACCAAGGTCCCCCCACATCATGTGGACAAAAGAACTTACAACAGGCGGACTAGTAGGTGGAAAATTCGGACCACTAGGATACTACCCAGGGCTATCATACGAACCAAAACTATCACCCCCACTGATAATTAACGGAAGACTATACTACAACGACAAGGCAGGAGGCGGATTCTTCGGCGCAACATACCCAGGCTACACGTGCCTTGACTTGCGCACAGGTGAAGAAATTTTCCACATAGCAGATGAAACAATTACAATGGGCCAAACATGGTATTACGCAAGCGGAAACCAAATGGGAGTCGTCGGACCTTACCTGTGGAACACTGGTTTTAGCGAGTGGAAGATGTTTGATGCATTTGACGGCACTTTACTAGCCACTTTTGAAAACGCATCATATGCAAGCGTCATTAACTACGCCGACAACGGAGAAATTCACGCATACTCAGTTAGCTTCTGGACAGGACAAATTTCGATGTGGAACTCAACCAAAGCATTTGAAGGCGCAGGCTGGATAAGCTCCATGCAAGGCGGTGAAGGAACATTTAGGCAAACACCCGGAGTCTACGACTGGTCAGCGGGAATAGAATGGACAATGGATGGAATTGGCGGCGGTTTCCCAACCGTTGTGGGAATTGACGGAGACATAATGGTAATGATTGAGAACCTGATGGATACTGCAAGTGGCGCAAGAACAATTCATGGAATTGATATCAAAAACCGAGTTGTCAAATATTCAACAGATATTGTGTTATCTGCCCTATCGTACAACTATGCATTAGGCGAAGGCGTTTTTGCATTTAATGACATTCAACCAATGACATGGTTAGGTTTCAATGCTACAACAGGAGATTTCATGTGGGAAAGTGAACCACAAGACTACCCGTGGGGAACGTACAACAACCATCTTCCATGTATGGCATACGGCAACTTGTACACATGTAACTATGACGGTTCAGTAACGGCATACAACCTTGAAGACGGAACCATTGACTGGAAATCATACAGCAACAACAGCGGCGCAGAAACCCCATATGGCAAATACCCATTCTTCTATGGTCCACTGATTGGAGGAGGCGTAGTGTTTGCTGGAACTGGTGAGCACTCACCAACACAGCCGTTGATTAGAGGAGAAAAACTCTACGCATTTGATGCATACAATGGCGACCGCCTATGGGAACTGGAGGGTTTCATGGTAGTAACAGCGATTGCAGATGGTTACCTGATTTGCTATAACGCATACGACAACCGAATGTACTGTATCGGCAAAGGTCCAAGCGCCACAGAAGTTACTGTTTCATCCAACCCAATCAAAGCAGGAGACAGCACACTAATCCAAGGAAAGATAACAGACCAAACAATGAGTCTTAAGGATACTCCAGCAATTTCCGACGTTGATTTGGCTTCATGGATGGAGTATATGGTCATGCAACAACCAATGCCTATGGATGCAGTGGGTGTTCCAGTGGATATCTACATAATAGACCCAGAAGGCACCGAAGAAATGATTGGCACAACAATCGCAGATATGGGTGGAACATTCTCGATGATGTGGACGCCACCAACTGAAGGAGTATACAAAGTTAGAGCGATGTTCAAAGGTACAGACGCATATGGTAGCTCATTTGCGACAGTTCACATCGGAGTTGAAAAAGCAGTCGAATACCCAGAAGGACCACAATACGGTTCAGACGAATGGCCAGCATACCCAGAAACCATTTCATACACCACCGTGGACTTGATACTGATAGCAGCTGTTGTCGTAGCAATCGTTATCGGCATACTAAACTTCTTGGCACTAAGAAAAAGAAAATAAAAAACCAAACATCCCTCTTCTTTTTTTCATAAAAAACAGAGTTACCTCTAGGTTTCAGGTAACCGTTTTCGTAAAAACTAAAACAAAGTTAGTTCCATTTTTTAAGAAACTTTTCAGCGGCGGTTTTCAGCTTTTTGCGTGAACTGTTTTCATGACGTTTGACAAACGAAAGCACTTTTTCCTTTTGTTCTACTTGATCAAAAAACTGGTCAAAAGATTTGATGGCAGCTTGTGCGATTACTCGTTTGCATTCTTCGGTTAAATGTGGTGTAACTGAAAGGTTGTCAATTTTAAGCAGTTCGTCAACGATTCTAGTTGTGAGGTAAGGTTTTGCGAGCGCGATTGTAGCTGAGTTGCCAACAACGTTTGCTACTGTAACCATGTATTCGTTTCCCAGATAGCCGTAGTATGTGTCGAAAACTGCGTCAAACTTTTTGTCAACATCAACACGGGTTAAATTTGCGATTATTGCTAGGGCGTTCCATGTGAGGATTCGGTGTTTGTTGTCCAATAGGTTAACAAAAAAATCAAAGTGAGGATACAGTTTTTCTGGGTTTTGTTCACCTAACGCAAGCAAAACATTAGAGCAACCGTATCTAACTGCGGCTTTTGAGTGACCAACACCCTGAACAAGGAAATCAATTAAACTAAAGTCTTGCTGAACCTTTTTTAGGAGTTCTTCTTTGGTGAGCATTTTATCTAAAAGGGCTTGAGTTAACTGCGAAAAATCGTTTGCTTTACTCATTTTTGTTCCCCTGCTTTATTGCATAGTTACTATAGTTTTCGTTCAAAAGACACTAAACTATAGTGGAGCCAGGGATGGGAATTGAACCCATGTGTAGTGAGTCTGCAGCCCACCGCCTGAGCCACTCAGCCACCCTGGCATCGTAGATTTTTATCAAACATAGCTATAACTGTATCTGTACAGAAATAAGTAAACTAAACAGTAGCCGCAGTGAATTCACATCTTTAACTTTTGAGATATTTTTCGGGGTCTTCTTCGAAGCTTATTTTGCATCCGGGAGCACAGAAATAGTAAGTTTTTCCTTTGTAGGTTGTCTTGAATTTGGCTGTTTTTTCGTCCACAGTCATTTTACAAACGGGGTCAATTGCCATATAGTCTTTCACCTCCAAGTAATTTCATTTCAGTTTTGGTTTAAACCGCCTAAGAAGCGAAGCATTAGTAACCACAGACACAGAACTAAATGCCATCGCCGCCGCGGCAAAAGTGGGTTCCAACAAAATGCCAAAGAACGGATACAATACTCCTGCAGCAACAGGAATAAGTGCCGCGTTGTATGCAAATGCCCAAAATAGTCCTTGCTTGATTTTGTTCATTGTTGCTCTGCTGAGTTGTATACTGATTACTACATCTCGCAGGTCATCTTTTACCAGAACAATATCCCCTGTTTCCATCGCAACATCAGTTCCGCTACCAACAGCTATACCAATGTCAGCTTGTGCCAAAGCGGGAGCATCGTTTATTCCGTCACCAACCATTGCAACTACTTTTTCGTCCTGCTGCAATCTTTTGATTTCGTTTGCTTTATCGCTTGGAAGAACCTCAGCCAAAACACGGTCAACACCAACTTGTTGGGCTATGGCTTTTGCGGTTCTTTGGTTGTCACCAGTTAACATGATTACCTCAAGCCCCATACCCTGAAGAGCCTTAACCGCATCCACAGAATACTCCATCAACGTGTCCGCAACAGCAATCAAACCAGCCGCCTTCCCATCAACAGCCACAAGCATCGCGGTTTTTCCGTCTTCTTCCAGTTTTTCCATTGTTTTTTCGAGCGGCTGGATGTTTACTTTGTTTGTTTGCATCAATTTGCGGTTACCCAACAAAAGCTTCAAACCACCAGTAGTTACTTCCACGCCTTGCCCAGGAATAGCATCAAACGTTTCTGGGTCAACAACTTCAAGATGTTTCTCTCTTGCTTTTTTGACGATAGCTTCGCCAAGAGGGTGCTCAGAGTTCTTTTCAGCAACCGCGGCAAGTTTTAGCAATTCGTCCTCGCCCATTTTTTTGACCGATTTCTGTTCAGAGTTGTCAACAATATAATCGGCAGTTAGTATGTCGGTGACTTCGGGTTCTCCTTTTGTTAGGGTTCCGGTTTTGTCAAAAACTACTGCCTGAAGTTTATGAGCAGTTTCTAGGGCTTCTCCGCTTTTGATTAGAATCCCGTTTTCTGCACCTTTTCCTACACCAACCATAATGGCGGTGGGTGTTGCTAATCCCATAGCGCATGGGCATGCAATTATCAAAACTGCAATCAGAACAGTGAGAGCGTCTGTAAAGGTAGACCCAGTCAGATACCAAACCAGAAACGTGGATGCCGCGATAAGCAACACTGCAGGCACAAAGTAGCTGCTTACAACATCGACCAGCCTTTGTATTGGTGCTTTTGAGCCTAATGCGTTTTCGACCATTTTTATGATTTGAGCCAGAACGGTGTCGGCTCCGACTTTTGTTGCTTCAAATTTTAGCATACCTGTTTTGTTTATTGTTGCTCCGACAACTTGGTCGCCGACGTTCTTTTCGACGGGGATACTCTCGCCGGTTATCACTTTTTCGTCCACAGCAGAATACCCATCGGTTACGGTGCCGTCAACTGGAATTTTTTCTCCGGGCTTAACTAGCACGATGTCTCCGACTTGGACATCTTCTACTGGGATTTCTGTTTCTTCGCCATTTCGGATAACCCGTGCGGTTTTTGCTTGCAGCCCCATCAGTTTTCGTATAGCTGCAGAGGTTCTGCCTTTGGCGATTGCTTCTAACAGTTTTCCAAGGATTAGAAAAACCATGAGTGAAACGGCGGTGGTGTAATACAGTTTTCCGTTTCCGGTAAACGTGACGTAAACGCTGTAAAAATATGCTGCAGACGTTCCGATAGTAACCAAAACGTCCATGTTCGGGTTTTTGTTTTTCAGGGCTTTGTAGGCACCAACAAAAAACCTGTGACCAACTATGAAGTGAACAGGAGTAGCTAAAACGAACAATAGTAATGGAGTGAAGTTGTCTATGGGCAAGGTCGGTAGCGTGAATGGCAGAAAACGTGCGTTGCTGTAAAGGATTATGGGTACAGTTACTATTGCCGAAAAAGCCAACATAATTTTTAGCGAACGAATTTCACGGTCGCGCTCTTTTTGTTCTGCGTCACCAGCGCCTTTTTCTGGTTCGATTACTTCGTATCCGACGTCGCGTATGACTTTTTGGATTCCTGCAAGGCTAATCTGGGCGGGGTTGTATTCCACGGTTGCAGTTTCTAGGGCAAGGTTGACGGATGCCTTGTAGATGCCTTCTTTTTTGTTTAGGGCTTTTTCGATTGTTTGTGCACAAACTGCGCAGTGCATTCCACCTATTTTCAGTGAAACACTTTGGTGAATTACCTTGTAGCCAACGTCGTTGATTGTGTCTTCGATTGCCTGTTGGTCGACTTGGGTTGGGTCGTAGTCGATTATTGCTTTTTCTGCTGCGAGGTTGACTGTTGCGTAGATTACGCCGTTTATTTTTGGTAACCGTTTTTCTATTGTTTGGGCACAGGTGGCACAGTGCATTCCACCGATGTCAAGAACTATTCGTTTTGTCTTTTTTTGTGCCATTTCTGTTTCCTCTTTTCACGGGTGGTACATGGGTTTGGCGTGAAGGAGTTTTGTTAACATTAAATTCAGTATAAAGCGGGTTACTGTTTTACCCGTGTATGTTGATATTATTGTTGTTAGTGCTTTTGAAAATATTTAACTATTTCTTTTTAAGATATATCTTTATAAGTAGTATACCTCAGTTCAACAACAAAACCATAAGCTTTTAATGACTCCCATAGACTGACAAATTAAACAACATCATATGTTTTTTTGGAGGTGACCAGCACAATGGATGGAGAAATTGAACAATTAATAGCTGCAAGCCAACAAGGAAATGCAGTTAAAATCAACCAGAACACGTTTTCATCATTGTTAAAAAACGTAAAAACACCAATGGTAATTGATTTCTGGGCAGACTGGTGCATGCCCTGCAGAATGATGGCACCAGTAATGGAAGAACTAGCAAAAGCCTACGCAGGAAAAGCATTCTTCGGAAAAGTCAACGTAGACGAAAACCCTCAAATCGCAAGCATGTACGGAATCATGAGCATACCCCACTTCGTAATCTTCAAAGAGGGAACAGTAGTCGAAAAAATAGTTGGCGCAGTAGGACGCGACCCACTTGAAAATGCTGTTAAAAAATATCTTTAACAAACAGTAACAAATCAACAAACAAAAAGAAGGACAATTCTTTGGAACACCAAGCCCAAAAACAGAACATACAAAAAACAGTGGGGTTCATCGTTAACCCCATTGCAGGCATGGGCGGCGCAGTTGGACTAAAAGGCACAGATGGAAAAGAAATTCTACAAAAAGCACTATTTTTGGGAGCTAAACCCGTGGCGCCTTCACGGGCAGAAATTTTTCTTTCTGAACTAAAAAAGTACAACCCAAACATTCGTTTGATGGTTGGAGCAGGTTTAATGGGAGAAACCGAAGCAAAAAACCAGAATTTTGAATGTACAGTTTTTGGTGAAACAAAACAATCAACCAGCAACCAAGACACACTAAATGCTGCAAAACAAATTGCCGAACAAAAAGTTGACTTACTAGTCTTCTGCGGTGGAGACGGCACAGCCCGAGACGTATTAAACGCAGTTGACTCAAGGCTCCCAGTTTTAGGCGTTCCCACAGGCGTTAAAATGCACAGCGCAGTTTTTGGCGTTGACCCAAAAGCCGCCGCAAGAATTGCATTACGGTATCTTAACAATCACATACCGCTTTGGGAAGCAGAAGTAATGGACATAGACGAAGAACTATTCAGACAAGGCAGAGTTTCAGCACGACTACACGGTTATTTGCTCAGCCCCTACGAACCAACACTGATTCAGGGCGCCAAGATGGCATCACCCATGACAGAAAGCGAGTTACGCAACCAAGCAGCTATCGCAATTTACATTACAGAAAACATGGAAGACAACGTTTTCTATGTGGTTTCGGCGGGAACCACCACACGAACCATAGGTGATTTGTTGGATGAAAAAAAGACGCTTCTGGGCGTGGATATTTTTGTTAACAAAAAGATTATAACAAAAGACGTCAACGAACAGCAGATACTGGAAATAATTGGGGATAAACCTGCCAAGATTATTGTTACACCGATTGGTGGTCAGGGTTTTATTTTTGGTCGAGGAAACCAGCAGATTAGTCCCAAGGTCATCAGAAAAGTTGGCAAAGAAAACATAATCGTAATTGCCACGGAGAATAAGATGAAGCACCTCAAAAGGCTCAAAGTTGACACTGGCGACCCTGAGCTTGACTCCGAGTTTGAGGGCACAATAAATGTTGTTACTGACTACAAAATCGAGCAACCGATCAAAATTGAATAACTATAAATTGTGTGAAGCAATTTTATTGCATACCAAATGGGATGGAAGGACATCATAATGAAAAGATTAGTTACAATGGGTAGAGGCGGAAGCGGCAAAACAACATTTGTTTCATTAATGACCAAATATTTCATCGAAAAAGGCGAAACCCCCATTCTGCTAATAGACGTGGACCCAGACCAGAACCTTTCAGAAATGGTTGGAATCGACCTCAAAGAAGAAGGACGAAAAACCGTTTCCGAACTGCTGGTTGAAACCTTTTTGGAGGGCGGAGGCACAACAGTTGGAGTTCCCCCATCAAAACGTATAGAAAGCAAAATCTGGGAAGTTGGACTCTACGAAGGCGACCAATTCGATTTTATGGCAATTGGAACCAAATTCATAGAAGGATGTTACTGCCTTCCGAACACAGCCCTGAAAAATGCACTGGCAGGACTGACAAAAACATACAAGTACGTAATTATGGACTCTCCCGGTGGACTAGAGCACCTAAACAGGAGAATTACATCCAAAGTCGATGATATATTTGACATTATAGACCCGTCACAGAAATCGTTCCATCATGTTGAGAGAGCATACAAAATCGCTAACGAAGTAAAAATTGAATTCAACAACTTCTACGTGGTTGGAGGCAACCGAATCCCCGCAGATTGGGGTGCAGAAGAGATTGAAAAAAGAATAGATTTACAGTACCTAGGAAAAATCGACTACGACAAAGAAGTAGAAAACTACGTACTTCAAGGCAAATCACTAATCGACTTGCCAGAAAGCTCGGTGGCATACAAATCGGTTAAAGCGATATTGCAAAAAGCAGGATACTAACACAGTCAGCTAAGTTACTGGAAACTGTTTTTTTCCAGTTTTTATTTTTCTTGATTGGTCAAGAAATCTTGACTAAACTGTTCTTGTATTGTACTTTTTTTGGTCAAGAAATCTTTACAAAAAACGTTTTATTCAAAATTCTGCACCCATAATGTGTTGGATGCCCATCCATGAATAAATACGTACTATTAGTACCCATGATGGTGTTTTCGTTTTTACTGGGATATTGTGCATCAACATCACAAGAAGAACAAGTTTACGCAGTTACAATCATCGCCGCAGTTTATTTGGTTGCAGTTGGCATCGTAATCCTTAAAGTGTCGCCTAAACAAGAGGTTTAATGTTAGCAACAGGAAAAGACCAATGAAAAAAAGAACGTTTTTCCGAGTTGTATTAATACTATTCGCTTGTTTGTCGTTAACAACAATTGGATTACCTTTTGTTCACGCAAATGCGATTCCGACGTTTTCGCTTAAAATGCCCCAAGAATACATCAACTACACAATCTACAAGATAGACCAAACATTGTGGGCAAAAGTTGACGGAACATATCCAATGACCAAAGTCGACCTTGGTTGCTTAAACCAAACAGACGCAATAGAATACTCTTTGGCTACATTTACGGGCGAAGACCTTCAGATGGTTTACCCCACACCCCCAGGAACCACCAACATTTCGGTGACCCTAAACGAAACAGAGCTATCTTGGAGCAACTACACCCAAACTTTTCCCGAAGCAACACACGCTACACCAATCGGCGATTGGCCAATGATTTCATGCGTTATCGAATCTGCGCCAGACGAGTTTATGTTAAAGATTCATTATGAACACCCAATTCAACAAATTAACGGCAACAACACGTTTGTTTACGACATTAACATAAGCCCGTATCTTTTTCCGTGGAGCAACAAGTCAATAGCAGACTTTACAATTATATTTGAAACACCTGCCTCAGAACTGCAGATAACAACAGTAACACCAGACGGAACAGTAAACACCCCTGATTTTGAGACTACCGAAGAAAGTGGGACTAAAACTGTGACAATGCAGATTGTTTCTGAATACTCTAAACCACTGCACGGAGACTTGGTAGTAACATTTAGTGACCAGCAAGAATCTTTCAGCCGAGAACTAGCACCAGAAGAACTCTACTTAATCATAGTGATATTGGTTGGAAGTGTTGCGGTTTCGTTGTATGTTATAATTAAGCGGCGAAAACAAAAAAAGCAGACATGCAACTAGGCTTGTGTAACAAACAAGTAATCAACAATTTTTAGGTGAAATAGTATGCAAGCGTGGGAAGCCGCCAAAAACGCATTAGAAAAGGTGCTTGAAGCCGCACCAAACGAGCACATCGTGATAGTTTGTGATAACGAAAAGATTGATGTTGGGAAAGCGTTTGAAAAAGGTGCATTATCATTAGAGCTAAAGACTACACTAGTAGTTTTGGCAAAACCTCAAACACCAAGAAAAGAAATCCCGCAAACACTGCAACAGTTTCTAGACCAAAAAGTGGACATTTTCATCAATCTGCTATCTGGAAACCGTGAAGAAACACCGTTTCGAATTAAACTGATAAAAAAGCAGACATCAGACCACAAATCCCGTTTAGGGCACTGTCCGGGAGTAACCATTGACATGTTAACGGAGGGTGCGTTGGCTCTTACACCAACAGAACATGAACAGATACAGAGCCTCGCAACAAATCTCATGAAAACACTAGAAGACACGGTCACGGTTCACATCACCACTCCGAAAGGAACGAATTTGACATTAAGTGCGAAAGACCGAAAGTTTTTCACCGACACAAAACTGAACTGGGAAACAATGAAGTGGATGAACCTGCCCACAGGCGAAGTAATAGTAGCCCCAGTTGAAGATTCATTGAACGGAAAACTTGTGTGCGACATGGCAGTTGGCGGTATTGGTAAACTACGAAAACCAATAGAAGTTATTGCAGAAAACGGTAAAGCTAAAACGGTCTCCTGTGAAGACCCAGACCACATACGCAGAATTAAGGCAACGTTCGCAACGGATGAGTGGGCGGATGTTGTTGGAGAGTTTGCGTTTGGCATCAACAAAAAAGCACGGTTTGTGGACGAGTTTTTGGAAACTGAAAAAATGTTTGCTACGGTCCATGTTGCCTTTGGAGCAAACACAGATATGCCGCATGGGAAGAATCCTTCAAAAAATCACATGGATTTGCTTATGTCTGAGCCTACAGTGAAAGTTACCAAAAAGGGTGGAGAAACAGTCACAGTTCTGGAGAATGGACGGTTCTGCACAGAAAAACAGATACAGTAAAACACCACAAAACAAACAAGTATTCAAACAACCAAAAACGGCAACAAAGGAACAGCGAAACAAATGAAATACATAATAGTTCTCGGGGACGGAATGGCAGACTACCCAGTGCCACAGCTGGGCAACAAAACACCATTGCAGGTTGCAAACAAACCAAACATGGATAAACTTGCGGCCAAGGGCTGTTGTGGGTTGCTAAAAACAGTTCCAGATAACATAACACCGGGTTCTGGACCTGCAATCCTTTCCGTGATGGGTTACGACCCCCGCATATACTACACTGGACGAGGACCTCTTGAAGCTGCCGCCAGAAATATTGAGTTAAACCAAAACGACGTAGCCTACCGCTGTAACATAATCACAGAAAAAGACGGCAAAATAGTGGATTATTCTGCGGGTCATATCACGAACAGTGAATCTTCAAAGTTAATAGAATCTGTGAAACAGAACTTTGAACAAAAAGGCAATATCGAATTCTTTGAAGGATTAGACTACCGCCATTTTTTGGTGTTAAGAAACTACATGTACCCAGAAATTGTAGAGTGTACCCCGCCACATAACGCAATTGGGGTGGAAATTTCACAGGTTTTGCCAAAAAACAGTTCTGAACAAACAAAGAACACCGCAGACATGTTAAGTAAAATGATTTTGGATTCAAATAAAATACTGGAAAATCACCCTGTTAACGTTGCCCGAAAAGAGGCGGGTAAGAACGTTGGTAACATGATTTGGCCATGGGGCGGTGGTAGAAAACCAAGCATGCCGTTGTTTCTAGAAAGGTATGGTGTGGAAGGTGCGGTTATTACTGCGGTTGATTTGGTTAAAGGAATCGGCGTTTACACGGGCATGAAAATCGTTGAAGTAGAAGGCGCTACAGGTCTGTATAACACAAACTATGAAGGCAAAGCGCAGGCAGCGTTAGACGCGCTTAAGGAATGTGATTTTGTTTTTGTTCATGTTGAGGCTCCTGACGAGGCAGGCCACGGCAAAGATTACGAACTGAAAGTGAAAACAATAGAAGATTTAGACAAACGGTTGCTCGGAAACATTTTGGATGGCTTAAACGAAGAATGCACAGTTGCTGTTTTGCCAGACCACCCAACACCCATCACAGTGGGTACTCACACAAGCGACCCAGTGCCATTTGCGATTTATTCTCCAGACACCAAAGCCGACGAAGTTACAAAGTTCGATGAAGACTCCGCAAAAAGTGGCGGTTTTGGTTTAATTGAAGGAGAAGCATTCATGAACCTAGTTTTCAGAGGCACCAAACAGTAACCACAGTTTACTTCATGTTTTTTTCCAAAACTTTAGCAACAGATTTCGTGGTTGCCTTTAGTCCCTTAACAATTATCATAATTTCGTTTTTTGTTTTTGCCGACACGTGTTTTTGTTTAAGCAGTTTGACTAGTTCTGCTGTTTCCAAAAAGATTTGATGTTGATGGTACTCAATTTTTTCTGCCCAGTTGTTGTAGGCTTCTTTGAAATCTAAATCGTCGCTGTTGCTCATTGTTGGTGCACCGTTTTTGGTTATTTAGGTTGAATTATATAAGCAGTATCAAAAACCAGCAGTGTTTGGGCGCGATTATTATTTATAACACGTAACCGTAAATACAGAAGATTCAAACTACACAATTAATCACGCATGCCGGGAGAACAAAACATTGAGAATAATCTTGGTTGGATGGGGAGTAGTCGGAAAAAGCTTCGCCCAAATACTATTGCAAAGAAAAAAAGAGCTGGCTAAACAGTACGGTTTTCGCGCAAGAATAGTAGCCATAGTGGATAAAGGCGGGGCAGCAGTAAACCCAAAAGGCTTAGACCTAGAGCATATGCTAGAACTCAAACAAAACAACGGAACAGTAGCAGCAGACCCAACATACGGACGACCAAACATGGGCGCATTAGAAGTAATCGAATCAGTAGAAGCCGAAGCCGTAGTAGAACTCACGCCCACCAACATACAAGACGCAGAACCCAGCATGTCATACATCAAAGCCGCGTTCAAAACCAAAAAACATGTAATAACAACAAACAAAGGACCCCTAGCCCTTGCACTGCC
>JAOZIC010000208.1:0-3795 GCA_026014605.1 Candidatus Bathyarchaeota archaeon | reverse complement strand
AAACCAAAAAACATGTAATAACAACAAACAAAGGACCCCTAGCCCTTGCACTGCCAGCGTTAACGGAGTTGGCTGAACACAACAACGTTTACTTGCGTTTCAGCGGAACAGTGGGCGCAGGAACACCCGTGTTGGAGTTTGCCAAAAAATGTTTAATGGGTGACAAAATAGTTTCAATCCGCGGCATCCTAAATGGAACAACTAACTATATTCTTTCCGAGATGGATGAAAAGCACCTCAGTTTTGAAACAGCACTAGCCGATGCCCAAAAGCTCGGGTTTGCAGAAGCAGACCCAACCATGGATGTTGACGGTTTTGATGCCGCCGCTAAACTGGTTATCATGGCGAATTGGCTTATGGACAAAAAAGTTACAATCAAGGATGTTAAGATTAAAGGCATCCGCGACGTAACAGCCAAAGACCTTGAAGCCGCCGCCAAGCAAGGTAACACGATAAAGCTTGTGGGCAGTATCGGAGAAACTCTAAAAGTGGAGCCTACACAAATATCAAAACATGACCCCCTTAATGTTGGAGGAGCACTCAACGCGGTTACGTTTGCATCTGAATCAGCGGGTGAACAAACCATAGTTGGGCGCGGCGCAGGCGGAGTAGAAACAGCAAGCGCGGTGTTAAGGGATCTGCTTGAAATAAAAGAGAACCTAGCAACCAAAATGATGGCATAAACTGGAGAAATCGGATTTGAAAAAAATAGTCATGAAATTTGGAGGAAGCAGTGTAGCTACAGGCAAAAAGATTCGCCACGTAGCTAAGCTGATTGCAGATAACGCAAACAAAGATTGTGGAGTTGTTGCAGTAGTTTCTGCGCTGGAAGGAATAACAAACCAGCTCATACAGGCTTCTGAGGAAGCAAAGAAAGGAAACCGCGAATACATCCACAAATTCAAAGACGAAATTCTCCAACGACACTACACTACGGCAGACCAAGCGATAAAAGACAAAACAATCGCACAAGAAGTAAAACAGGTTCTCGGAGAAAGAATAGGTGACCTTGAACAGGTTTTAACGGGCATTGTTTTTGTTGGCGAGCTAACACCAAAATCGCGCGACAACGTTATAGCGTATGGAGAAAAACTTTCTGCACCAATTGTAAGCGGTGCATTAAACGACTTGGGAGTAGAATCTGTTCATCTTACTGGCGGAGACGCGGGTATAGTTACGGATTCTAATTTTGGTGAGGCTGGTCTGTTGATGAACGTTACAAAGTATCAGCTAACCAAAAACGTTGAGCCGCTGCTAAAAAAGGGCATAGTTCCAGTTCTTACAGGTTTTATTGCCGCAACACAGGACGGCGTAACCTCAACGTTGGGCAGGGGCGGTTCAGACTACACAGCAACTATTGTTGGCGCAGCGTTGGAAGTTGACGAGGTTTGGATATGGACGGACGTTGATGGTATAATGACATCCGATCCAAAGATTGTTGCTGATGCGAAAACGATTCCTGAAATGTCGTTTAAAGAAGCAACAGAACTAACCATTTTTGGGGCTAAAGCAATGCACCCCAGAGCATTGGAACCTGCCCGGAAAGAGGGAATTCCAGTAAGGATTAGAAACGTTTTCGAACCTGAAAAAGCGGGAACTTTGATAGTTAAAGACCAAAAAATCAAAGCCAAAAACGGCGTAAAAGCAGTTACAATAGTCAAAAATGTGGCAATGATAACAGTCAGCGGCGCAGGCATGGTCGGCGCTCCAGGTACGGCGGCGAAGGTTTTTGAGGTTCTTGGAAAAGAAAACATCAACATCCTGATGATTTCGCAGAGCGTTTCTGAGGCTAATATTTCGTTGGTTATTCAAAGAAAGCTCCTCGAACGGGCAGTCAGCAATTTAGAAATTGCGTTGCTGGGCAAGGAGTTCATCCGCGAGGTAATGGCTGAAGATGACGTTTGTGTAGTTGCGGTTTTGGGTGCGGGCATGAAGGGAATGCCGGGTGTTGCGTCTAAAATCTTTTCTGCAGTTGCACAAAAAGGAATCAACGTTCGCATGATTGCGCAGGGTTCTTCAGAGCTTAATGTTTCGTTTGTGGTTAAAGAAAAAGATGGCGCAGAAACAGTCAGAGCGATACACCAAGAATTCAAACTGAGCACAAAATAACTGAAAAATATAGGTGAAAAAACATCAAAAATATTGTAAAGTAGCAGGGTACAGGGCTAGTTTAAGGTAAATCCCTGACTTGCATGTTTACAATCTAATAACTTTTGAAAACAGTGTGGGGTTTTTGTTTCTTTTTGCATTTATCGTTTCTTCGTGCCCACGCGTTTTTCATGTTAAACATTTCGTAACTAACAGTAGAAACTTCTTTTGGTGCGTTTCTTTTTTTGGTTAGACATGGTCTGCAATAAACTGGCTTGCCTTTTGTTGGTTCAAAAGGTACAGTAGTAGATTTGCCGCATTCGGTACACTTAACTTCAAACATCCTTTTTTGAGACATACAGATTCACCTCTTTGCTTACTTTAGTAGAAAAGACTCCAATTATTCGGTAGACAAGCCGTTTAACGAGAGAAAACTCTTCAACTATACGTGTACACGACCACATATAAAGAGATGGATAAAAGGAAAGAAAAACATTTCAACATTTTACACGAAGGAATCAACCTACACATGAAACGCTCAAGGTTTTTCAGAGCTTAGTTTCGGTTGCAGTCAAACAAAAAGACGACGCAGAAAAAGGTAGAGCAAACCAAGAATTCAAACGAAACACAAAATGGCAGGTATCGAAGCGATGATTGAAATCTAGAGAAATATAGCGTCTATTTAATTAACCAAACCATGATACACAAGCTTTTACAACTGTTTCAACTACTTTGTCTGGATTGTTTTTCAAATAGTTACCAATTGAGTACCCTATTTCAGTAGCCAACGAGCTCGGAATAGAAAGTTCGGTTACAACCTGTTCATTTTGAGGCGCATATGGCCAACCATCAAAGACTACTACAGAGATAATTTCTTTGGGACCCCATACAAATTCATTACATCTCCAAGACATTGTATGTGAAATACCACCATCTTCTCTTGGAACTAAACTAGGGAAGTCTAACATGTGAGTAGCTACTGGAGTTGAAGTGTCATCTTCTGTATGAACAATTACTAAGACACATGTGCTACTAGAGGCTACATTGCCTCGGTTAGTCAATGTAACAGTCAAGTCGCCATATTCATCAAACAATGTCCATCCAGTATCACAACTTACAGTAACTTCAAAAATTGGATTTGGCATATCGACAACAATGTTAGCTGAAACAGTTTGACCTGACCCAACATCTACAAATTGTCTTTTCTCCCCATAATGTGGAATTATCAAAACTAGTTCATGGTTACCTGCAGTAACGTCTTCAATCTTCAATTCACCATTATCAGTTAAATATCCTTGGTCTTGACCTCCAAGCATAACTCTAACATATCCTTCATCTATTCTTCCGATGGGTTTTCCTGTTTCTTCATCTGTCAACGTGACGAGAATGGACCCCTGAGCGAGGACAGGAAGTATTCCAGAGAAAACTAATGCTATAGAAACAATCAATATCCCTAAAATTGTAGCTATTAAAATTTTGATTTTTGACAATTTATTTTCCCCCTGAATAGATATTAACTAAGTATTGAAGTGAATGATAACCTTTTAAAATTTGGGGGCATGCAGCAAAGAAGCCCCCATTTTTGAGATATTGCCCTTTTTGAATATTTCAATCGTTTTATTTTTTGTCGAATAATGGTAAGTTTTTATGCTTTGTTGCGCATTGGCGTAGTTGTGATGAGGGACACCATTCTGAGCGTTTGTGATG
>JAOZIC010000223.1 GCA_026014605.1 Candidatus Bathyarchaeota archaeon | reverse complement strand
TATCCAATTTTTTCGAGATTAACTGAAATTGAACAGAATTTTATTATTCCCTTTGACTTCATTTTGTTGTATCTGTTTATCACCGTTTGTGTTGAAACTCCAATTTTATTTCCAATCTGATTAAACGGTTTACGAACGTCTTTTGTCAATTCCTCTATAATCTTCTGATCAATTTCATTCATTCTTCATTCCCGTTTGGTTGTATTGCTAGGTTTTCTGGAAAAAGCCCAAAAATTTGGTTACTTGCAACAAATTTAATTTCAGTAATTCCTTCGTATGTCGACAGCTTTTTGCGTATCTCGTTTATTTCCTGAAACTCTTTCAGATGGTAGATCGCATGAATGTCATACTTTCCTACTACGTGAAGAACATTGCGAAAGTTTGGAATCTCTTTTAACAATCTAATTACCGATTCCTCGTGTCCGGTCTGAACGCTAAGTTCCACCGCCAATGCGAGGTTAAACCAACTTTTTGATTCAATTACCACGGATGAACCGCTTATGATGCCAGACTCTTTTAGTTTGGTGTATCTGTTGTGAATCAGTGCTGTAGAAACACCGCACTTTAGAGCGATGTCTGAAAAGCTGGTTCGTGCATCTTTTAATAATGTTTTCAGAATCGTTGCATCAAGTTCATCTATCTTTTGTTTTGTGGTCATGAATTTCACTTTTTATTGAAACTACATCTTGTTATAATCTAATATGAGCATTGCCTTGAAATAGTTTATGTTTGTGGGCTTTTGTTTTAATTTTTTCCAATTCTAAGTGCCACTATATGGAAAATTTTAAATGTTCACCGCCTTGTAAAAGGGTTAGTATAACCAATGGAATTGTAAAAAATGAAAAACACACAATCTATAATCAAAATTTTCTCAACTCTAATCTTGATATCTCTGATGACAACATTCGTTGTTTCAATAACATTTGCAGACTTTAACCCGAATCCTAATGCCGGAAACACCGTAATGAACGCAGACTACATGAGTTCAACTAATACCGCAGCAAGTAGCGCAGCTGAATATGGCAACCTACTAAATGAAGATTATGAATGGGATCAATGGATCGGCAACACAGGTTCACGCACCTGTTATGTTGACGGTCCCGCACCAGACCGACCAGACGTCCTATGGCAAACTAAAGATATACCTGCCCTAGGAACGGTCGAATCTGGGATGGTCGCATTTTCCCAGAAACTCTTCTTGGTATCAACAGTCAACGGCGAGTGGACTCTTAACGCAGTACACCCTCACACTGGTGCCATAATCTGGCAAGAAACTTTTCCTGCTGGACTCAGTGTGACTAGAGCCTTTGGAGCAGCTGTAATCTACAAAGTTGATGATGATCACGTATCAGTTCTAACAAACCAAGGACTTGCCATGTTTGACGCAAACAATGGCAATTTCTTATGGAATGACGCCACAATCTCCCCAAACGCGGCATACTTCCGTGCTGTTGTCGATAACGACCTCAAAATGATTTTTGGTCCAATTCGAGAAGTCCCCGGCTCTCCCCTTCGATCAGAACCTTATGTTGATATTCTAACTGGATGGGATCTTTCCAATCCTGATGTTGACAGGGGTGATGGAAATCGAATGGTCTGGGAGTACATAATGGACGAACCAGGAAACCCTCTCTTGTCCTGTGGTGACGGAAAAGTCTTCATGGGATCATACAGCTCTAGCATGGTCTATGCAATAGACGCTAGCAATGGAGAAAAACTCTGGGAAACAGCAAGACCTGACGCGGCTGGCTATTCTGCAGCTTATGCAGATGGCAAACTCGTTGTGGGCTGTCAAAGTCAATGGATAATCTGTTACGATGCAGACAACGGTGAAATCATATGGGCTAATGGAGACGGAGTTAAATATCGTGCTTTCAACGTTTGGAACGGAATCATCGCATACGGACGAACATACTGGCACGACTTAGGTGAAGGAATAAACGGTGCAACAAAATGTCTTGACCTCGAAACAGGGGAAGAACTCTGGAGGGCAAGAACCGACATGTATATCGGTTACTACCAAACTGTTGCAGCGGACGGAAAAATCTATGGACGCCAAAGTGACTACTCACAGACAACTGGCCGTGAAGCTATTCCTACCCGATTTTCGTGCTGGGACGCCTTTACCGGTGCAGAAATTTGGTCAGTTGAACTAGACGCAGCTTGGCCAATCGTTGCTTACGGATGCTTGTACATGGGAACAGGAACCTATTGGGAACCTGGCGCAATGTCTTGCCTTAGCACTGCTTTTACTCCACAACCATGGTCAATGTGGCGCGGAAACGTTGAAAACCCAGGAGTTGCCTCAAGCGCTGGTCCAACCAATCTTAATGCTGGACCTAAATGGGTTTTCACTACTGGTGGACCGATTCTTTCATCACCTGCAATTGACAAAGGAAAACTGTTCATTAACTCTGGAGACCGAAAGGTATACTGTATCGATGCATATAGTGGTCAAGACATCTGGACGTTCACTACTAACGAGCCGAAAATGACAACATTTGGTTCTACGCCTGCGGTCACCGGTGATAAAGTAATCATTGGTCCTGACGACGGCAACATGTACTGTTTAGACACCGATAACGGAAACCAACTGTGGAGCATTGATATGGGTCCATACAGAGCTGTTAAAGTAGCTCACGGACAACATAACATTCGGTCATCACCGATAATCTACAATAACCGAATATATGTTGGGTCCTGTCATGACAACACTTTCTACTGTGTAGACCTTAACGGAAACGTAGTGTGGTCATACGAAACAGGAGGCCCAATCTTAGGCTCAGCAGCAATCGAGGACAACTACGTATACTTTGCAACTTGGGGCTCTACTGATTCCGCTTTTGACGATGCTAACAACATATACAAATTCACAGCAGATGGAACATTTGTCATGAAATTCCCGATACGAGTAAACATGGCAGGTGTCCGTCAAAGTGGAGGCTTCTTTGGAACTTACTTCTCAACAGCTGCAACAAAAACTCCAATTGTAAAAGGTGACAGACTATATTGGGGTGTTGATCAAGCTGTTATGGCAGTCTACGATGCAACAAATGGAGACATAATCTTCCTAGCAGAACAACCATACGTAGCTGGAGAAAACTCCCACGGTAGCTGTGTAGTTGCAGGAAACAGAATCTTCTCACAAGCAGGACCAACAATGGCTTGCCTAAGCGCTAATCTAGTGCCAACAATCGAAGACACTCAAACATCATACCTTGGTGGAACAAACCCATGGTATGGCGAAACAATAATCGTACCATACAATGACACCGTGCCTTCAGGTGACGGTAAAAGCAACATTTGGTCTGCCTGGGGTGGCTGGGAAATCTTCTCATCGGTCATCTTTTCAGGTATCGGTAATGACGCAAGAGTCTACTGTGGTTCAGAAAGTTACGGTATGACCTGCTGGAACGCTGAAGACGGAATGCCTGTTGGCTGGTACACAACTCAGGGTGGTCTTGGCAGCTCTCCTGCCATTTGGGATGGAAAGCTATACTTCGGTTCCCAAGACAACAATGTGTACTGCTTTGAAGACCACGCCGAAAGACAACTGGCAATTAGTGTCTCAACAGACAAGAACCAAGTGAACATTGAAGAAGATGAATCTGTTACAGTAACCCTACAACTAACTGGTGCACCAAATCCAACAGAACAACTAACTGAAGCAACTTCACGTGGAGCCTATGCAGGATATCCACCACTGGAAAACAAGCCTGTCATTGTAACCTTCACTGACCCCGATGGTAATGAAATAAACAGAGATGCTACAACTGACGAAGACGGAATGGCTACAGTAACTTATACGCCTACCAAGTTTGGAAACTGGAAAGTAATAGCTTGGTTTAACGGCGAACACATGCCCTCGCTATCGTATTCGTATGCTTTCAGTGATGAACTTACTATTGTTGCTGCAGACTCATCAGTAACTCCAACATCCTTTGTTACAGCTGTTAGTCCGATGACTTCTTCAGTTAATGAAGGAGAATCCGTTCTATTGACCGCTACAGTGGCTGGTGGAACAGCTCCATTCACATACCAATGGTACCAGTATGTCCAAGGAAACGCAGTCCCAATTTCTGGCGCAACCTCGTCAACATATCTTGTCATGCAGAGCACAGAAGGAACATACGGATACTTCTGTCAAGTAACCGATGCTACAGGTATCGTCGACTCCTCTGACACAGCAGAAATAAAAGTTGGCACAGAAGCAGCAGGTGACGCAGGAATGGATTACGTCTACATCGTTGTAGCCGTAATTGCAGTTGCAGTAATTGCAGTAGTAGCCTACATGTATCTGAAAAAGCGCAAATAAGCGCTTAACCCCCATTTTCTTTTTTTTAAAAAAAATAAGGTGAAAAAACTTAAGATGAGTGCCAGAAAGGCTTTGAGGCCAAAATCGAGATGCTGTTAATAGTGTTTCAGGGTTTTGAAGGTTTTCCCTGTCACATCACCTTAAAGCCTTGGCAAAACTCAAAAAGATTCTAGGTAATAATTGTCGGGATGCTAATGGTGAGAGCTGAACAGGTTTTGAGAAAGCTTAGTAATCGTTACTACTGGAAAAGACATTTTTAATATCCCTGTCTTTCTGCCTCTCTTGAACCTCAGCAATTCTCTCCATTCCTTTCATCTATCTATGGTTGATTTGATGAACTGTTATTGCCTGTAAAACTGTGGATATTGGTGAAAAACTGGTTGCAGATGCCCGTTTATACTTGGGTAGATTTATTTAACTGAACTGTGAGACTATTCGCTAATTCGAGAAACAGTTCTTCTGAGGGGAAATGCGTCATGTCCGAGCCTTTCGTAATGATTACCGCCACCGGAAAAGACAAACCTGGATTAACCACAGAAATAACTGAGCTAATAGCCAACGCAAGCGGCAACATAGTAGACATTGAAGCCTTCAGCATGAGAGGGCTGTTCGCCATATTCATGATAGTTGATTGTCGCGGTATGTCAATTTCTCTGAAAAGTCTTAGAGACAACCTGTTGGACATGGGCAAAAACATCGGTTTGGATGTTAACGTAGAACCTATGCCTGCTGGAACACGTAAAAGCGGCAAAAAACTTGTGATGTTAACTACTCTTGGAAAAGACCGACCTGGAATAGTTGCACGGGTTTCTCGTTTTCTTTCCGAAAACAACGCTAACATTGAACGCATACGTATGATTGCTTATGGCGAATTAAATGCCATGGAAATACTTATTGACATCAACGACTTAGCGATGCCAATTGACGACTTCAAAAAAGCCTTACACGACGAATGTAAACTTGTTGGGCAAGACGTTGTTTTCCAAAAAGACACTGTGTTTCGTCGACCAAAACGGCTGATAGTTTTCGACGTAGACGGAACCTTAATCGATGCAGAAATGATTGATGAGTTGGCTAAAGCTGCGGGTGTAGGCGGAAAGGTAAGTGAAATAACTTCAAGGGCAATGAACGGAGAAATCGAATTCAAGCAGGCACTAAAAGAACGAGTCATGTTGTTGAAAGGTTTGCCTGTTTCTGTTCTTGACTCAATTGTTGATAACTTGGATGTCACTCCCGGCGCTGAAGAGCTTATTACCTCGCTCAAGGCGTTGGGCTATAAGATTGCACTTATTTCAGGTGGTTTCACTCAGTTCGTTGATAAAATCCAAGAAAAACTTGGTATCGACTACGTTTATGCTAACAAGCTTGTGATAGAGAACGGCAAGCTAACTGGAGAAGTTGTGGAGCCGATTATCGATGCGGAAGCTAAGGCTGAGTTGATGCAGGAGATTGCACAAAAAGAGAATCTGCTGATGGAGCAGGTTGTTGCTGTTGGCGATGGAGCCAACGACCGGTTTATGCTACAAAATTCTGGTTTAGGTATTGCGCTTTATCCTAAGGACGTTCTTCAGAAGGTGGCGGCTGGTGTTATTACTAAGGATAATCTTGCCGGAATACTGTACTGTTTGGGTGCACCTGAAGAAAAACTCAAAGAGTTGGTTCCCGACAAGGAACCCCATTCCTGATTTTCACGTTCTAAAGTTTCTGATTTTCAGAATGTCTTTGTTCACGTCTTGGAATGTTTTGTAAACATCTTCCACGTGCAGGGTTGCTTTTTTCACTCTGTTTTGAACTAGCCCCGCTACTAGAACGGCGGCTCCTATGGTTTCACTTACGGGTGTGGGTTCAGGGAACGTTATCAAAGTTATGGCTAGTTTGATGAGTTTGGACTTCTTTTCTCCTCTCCACAGTTTTTGGGCATGGTTTGCGTCTTTTGACATTTCATGTATTACTTCAACAGTTTCTGCGTAACTAAGCCCCAACTCTTGCAGCACAACAGCCATTCTCTTCAATTGTTTTTCTTCCAAAGTGAACCACATTTTCTATAAGTGTATTGAACTCACTGTTAGTCTGTTCTAGCAAAAAAGCTTTAACACCACTTAAACTGCCTAAAAACGGTCTCTTTGCCTTTTTTATGCAAAAAAGTTTCATCAAACCATGCAAAAGCGGCTATGTTAAACCCTGTTTTTTAGCTAAAACCGCCAATTTTCTATTATGCCTTTTTTTGTTGGTTGTGTGTTTTGTTCATTTTTTCTCTTTTCAGTCTGATGTATTACGTGTTTTGGTGTTGTTTACCGCTCAAAAATGCACTAATTGGTGTTTAATGCGACTTTTTGTTAGTTTTTTTAACGGTTTTTCCGGTCGGTCTTTGTATGTCATTTTTGTTGATATCGTAGTGTTAATATCTATGTACCGTCAAAATATGCGGTGAACTTCTAGAGGCTCAAAAGTTGGTCGAGAAAGCTATTGGAGAAGAAGTACGAAGCCGATTTCCTCGGTTGACCATGAGTCTAGTGATGGCCATAATTTTCTATTTGATAAATACAGTTGTTCCGCCCCTGATGGGTGATATGAGTCTTCCTGGAATCGATATCAAAGTTGGAACATTGGTGGGAACTATTGCGTTAATTTTTACCGCGATTTTTCTGATTCGTGCCCTGTCTGATGGTTTGGTTTTAAGCGACATTCTAACGGACATTTTCGTAAAACGGTTAGGGATAAAAGAGGAAAGGTCTCCGAAACGTGCTGCCCGAGATACAATCTACATTATTGTAATTATTTTAGTGACTACTGCGATTTATCCTCTTATCAACACTTTAGAGGATAGTATCAAAGATCCTCTGTCAATAGCCACGACCTATATTGCTCTTGCAATTATTCTTATCTTGATCTACGATATCGGACGTATCCTTTATCGAATTGTTGAACGCAGAGCAGAATCAGTAGCAGACAATCTAGCAAAAATGGCCGACCGCAGGAAGAACAGGGAGTAAAATGGACGAAGTTCAAATAATTTTCATTTTGATATATGTTCTTACCATTTTGCTATCTGCAACCAAAATCATTCCAATGTCCGTTGCAGCCCTAGTTGGTGCCTTGCTAACTGCATGGTTTGGTCTTCTGTACGAGGTGTTCACTTATGATACCGCGATTGGTTTCATCAATGTGCAACTAATTCTTTTACTATTAGGTGTCATGATTGTCGTAGAAGTTGCTGAGCGTAGCGGTCTATTTCGTTTTGGTGCATTGTATGCCGTAAAACTTTCGAACGGAAACCCCAGCTTGCTTTTTGTTTCTATTTGTGTTATTGCCGCCGCAGTTTCAGTGTTTCTTAGCGACCCCACAGCAATGCTGCTTATTGCTGCTGCCATGGCAACAATAACTAAACTGTTACGGTACGACCCAGTACCCTACTTCATTTCCGCCATGATAATGATCAACCTCGGTGGAACAAGTACCCTGATTGGTTCGGTCTCTAACATGGTAATTGGTCTACAAGCTGGAATAGGGTTTACCTCTTTCATCGAATACTTGGCAGTTTGTGAAATTGCTTTGTGGGGCATTACAATCTTTGCTTTGTATATGATTTTTAGAAAAAGGCTTGGTGTGAAAAAGGAACTGCCGAAATACAATCCTTGGGAAAGTGTAGAAAACAAAACACTGTTTTACCGTTCAATTCTAATTCTGGTCCTTTTGGTAGTACTCTTTTTGACCTTGGAGGGTCTTGGTATTGGCGCAGAAGCTGTTGCTCTGGGTTGCGCTATACTTGCTTTGGCTATAAGTGGCTCAGACCCTGCAGAGATTTTCAAAAAATTGGATTGGGAGACTATCTTTTTCATTTCAGGTTTCATGTTCGTAGTCGGAGGGCTAGAAAGTACACAAATTTTAGGAGACTTATCCGCTCAGCTTTTCCAGACGGTTGGGCAAAGCCCCTTAGGTGCTACTTTGACTACCTTGTGGGTTAGTGGTCTTGCAAGCAGTTTTGTAAGTAACATTGCAATTGCGTTAACGTTTTCGCCAATTATTGGAGGTATTGCAGGATTAAATTCGCCTGCTGTGTGGTCGGCGTTGGTTCTTGGAACAAATTTGGGTGGCGCTACTACGCCTTTGAGTGGTGCTGTAACGATGATGGGTGTAGGTGCCCTAAAACGCGAAGGTATATCTTTGAGTTTTGCGGAGTTCACAAAAGTAGGTGTGATTACATCCCTGCTTCAGTTGGGTTTCGCAAGCCTTTATGTGGTTGTAAGATTCAATTTATGGGTGTGAAAGAATTTGGTTAAAAAATGGATCGAGAATCGAGAAGTAAAGCCAGAATCTGAGTATGAAGAAGCAAAAAGACAGTTTGAGATGGCTATGGGAAAGCCGTTCATTACATTGAGAATAGAAATTCCCGCGGGATTCGATGATTTCCACGCTGAGTTTCGTAACCTCGAAAAAGACACTCAATTCCATGAAGAAATTAAAGACTTGGTAAAAAAGCGTCTTTTGCTTGATTCGCGCCGCAAAAAATCTTCTACTTAGACCTGATTGTTACTTCTTTGTTAGACGTTTTTGGTAAAAAGCTAGTTTTGTTTACACGTTTTGTGTTGTCACTCGAGTTCTTCAAGTATTTCTTTCAAGTTCTCGACTTCTTCTCTGAGCGAGGCAACCTCTTCTTCCAGGTCGTTGGCTTTCTTTTCTCCAGACCTTTTTAGCTCTTCGATTTGTTCTAGTAGTTCAGTTCTTTCATCTTTTAGTTTTTCAATTGTTTCTCTTAAATCGCCCAAAGTCTGTTCAAGCCCCCTCTCAATTCCTTTAATTCCCTCAGCCACGCCTTTAAGAGTTACGACTCTGTCTTTTCCTAACACTTTTCGAAACTTTTTGTCACAGTTTTCACAACTAAAAAGACCCAAAGTAAGCCTAAACTGCACACCCGCTCTGCTGGGTCTACCCATCATAGACCACGTTTTGTTAGGGTTGTATACCGTTGAACCACATCTGGGGCACTCTGACAACTGCACGCCTCACTATTAGTTGAATACATTAATTAAAAGAGTTTTTTGACATTATAACGGTAAATCTGCCTGTTTTTGTGCTTAGAGCCAGAATTGCTTTCAAAGTAAGCCGTTTTTTTGTTAAAAATCTGTTATCCGAGTTCTGCGGGCGGGGGTTAAGTGCTTTGAGAGAACGGAGAAGGTGAGAATGCATAACTCACCACCTCATGCGAGGTTTCTTCTCAAAGCCCCCCATAGCGCAGCTTCTGTGAACTCAGTAACTTCTTATATCCTGTTTCTTGATATGTCATTTATTCCAAAAACGGTAGTATGCCCTTTCTTGGCATATTTAGTGGCTGTTTTTGTGTTTGGTTTAGTTTTTGATATCCCAGAAAACATACCTAATGATTATTCAGCATTTTTTTAATTTATAGAACATATGTTCAGTAAAACATAATTTTTATATATGAGTGTATAATATTAGTGATTTTAGTTGAATGGTGGTGAAGGTGAATGCCTACAACAAAAACTGAAAACCAAAAAATCAAACCAGAAATGAAAACTGTCTACACAAACACGAACTTGAATGAATCATGGTATTTCACCCACATCTAAACAACCCAGAATGGAGGAGAATAAGAAAATGATGGCAAAATGTTGCGTAGAAAAAGAACGACCTACAAAGAACTACATGAAAAACACAACCAAATGCTCGATCTGCAAAAACTCAGTGTTCAGAGTTGACCGAATAACCCCTGAACTCATCAGGTTGGTATGTGAAACCTGTGGAGAAACCCACATGATCGGTGCCGACTTGGGTGGAAACAGAACTAATCTACTGTTCTGGAATTCAGAAACCGAAGATATTCAATAAAACTTTAATAAACTGAATGCCCTTCTAGTTACAGGGAACTTTAATGAATAATGATAACCAAGATTTGACCAAACTCCTAGCAGAAGCACGAACAATAGTCAACAAAGTCGTCAAAAACAACATGGCTGAAGGTATCCTGTTTTCAGCAGGAACAGACACAAGCATAATTGCATATGAATCAGTGAAATTCAACCCCGACATAAAAGCCATAACTGTTTCTTTCCAACAGGGAAAACCAAAAGACACACAATACGTCAAAAAGATGGTTGACTTTCTTAAGCTTGACCACGAATTTGCTGTGTTCGACGCTGAAAAAGCAGTAAGCGCAGCCGAAGACGTAGTAAAAGTGCTAAAAACTTATGACCCAATGGATGTCAGAAACACATTACCTGCGTACGTTGGAATGACTGTTGCAAAAGAACGCGGAATAAAAAGCCTTCAAACAGGAGACGCATTAGACGAACTTTTTGGATATCCTTGGCAGTTTCATTTATCCGAAACAGAATTTGCAAAAGCTCTGTCAGATATGTGGGGCGAAATGACCTTTTCTTCCATACCCATGGGGAAATCTATTGGAATAACAATAAAACCGCCATATTTGGACCCCTTGTTTATGGATTTTGCCAAAAACCTTCCAGTTAACGTAAAAGTAAGAGTTGAAAACGGCGTAAAATACGGTAAATGGTTGCTTCGTAAAGCGTATGAGGGCTTGATTCCCGACGAAGTAGTTTGGCGAGGAAAAGCACCCTTGGAGCAAGGAACTGGAACTTGGGTTCTTCCTGACTACTTTGAAAAAGAAATCAACGACGACCACTTCGAAGAGGAAAAAAAACTCATTCTTGACCGAGACGACGTAATCATAACCTCCAAAGAACAGATGGTATATTACGAAATCTTCAGAAAACACTTTGGAAAACCCTCAGAAGTCTTCCCTGGTCCCGAAGGACGAAAGTGCCCTAACTGCAAAGGATACGTTAAAACAAACATTGGTTTTTGCAGAAACTGCGGAAACTATCCAATCTAAAAAATATAAGCTGCCGTTTTTTGGGCAGCATTAACTACTTTTTTAACAAAAAAGGAAACTAAAGGTAAATTACGAACTGCAGTCGCTCAACTAACTCTTTGTAGCGGTTCCGTATTGTTACTTCAGTAACTTGAGCAATTTCAGCGATTTCCCGTTGAGTTTTTCGTTCACCTGTCAAAACTGACGCAATATAACTGGCTGCCGCAGCGATACCTGTTGGTCCTCTTCCTGAGGTTAGTTTCATCTCTTTAGCTGCGCCAAGAATCTTGTGAGCAATTTCTTCGACTTTCCCTTGCATTGTCAGCTGATTAGAAAACTTGGTGATATACTGTCCTGGCTTTAGCGGCGGGATAAAGTAGTTTAGCTCTTTAATCAAGAACCTGTAACTTCTTCCAACCTCTTTTTTGTTCACTGTGGATGCCTGAGCAATTTCGTCCAAAGTTCTGGCCAATCCGCATTGTCTACAAGCAACGTAAATGGCTGCTGCGGTTACGCCTTGTATTGATCTTCCTCTGATAAGGCGTTCTTTGACTGCTTTGCGGTAAATCACTGAAGCTGTTTCAAGAATGTTTTTTGGTAAATTAAGGTTGTTTGCTATTTTGGAAATCTCTGAGAGTGCAAATGCAAGGTTTCTTTCAGTTGCGTCAGAGACTCTGATACGTCTTTGCCATTTTCGCAGCCTGTAAATCTGTGCTTTTTGACCGGGAGCAAGTCTTTTGCCGTAAACATCTCGGTCGTGCCAGTCGATCATCGTTGAAAGGCCTTTATCGTGTATTGTAAATGTCAGGGGTGCACCTGCTCGTGCTCTTTTTGCGCGTTGTTCGTCGTCGAAGGCTCGCCATTCTGGTCCTTGGTCGGCGAGTTTGGCGGCGACAACAAAGCCGCAGTTCATGCAGACTATTTCGGCACATTCATAGTCTCGCATCAGTCGGGTGCTTCCACACTCCGAACATCTTCTGATGGTTGGTTGTTGCGGAAGGTTTTCTTCTTTCATCTTTTTCTCCTCTGGGGTCTTGTGGATTTAGAAGGGCTTGCGTATAGAACGTTGTTAATTAGTTGTTCTGGGTTTTGGATGTGAGGTTTTACTGCCACGTAGGGTGAGGATGTAGGACCGAAGACATCAAAAACTGTTCCTACTGGTTTGAGGTTTTCGTTTGTTACGTCATCGCCGATTCTGGGGATGTTTTCGGCTTTAACAATAACATTCTTTGTGCTGCTGACGTGAAGGACGTGACCTATTCGATGCAAAATCCCTTTTCCCCTCACAGAACCTATGATTCACACGGCCCGTTTTATTTAAACGTTTCTGAGATTTTTTCCAGTTTGCTGCAATGATTCTCTTTTTTGATATTTTTTTAGCATCTAATAGAATTCTTAGGTAACTTTATAGTTTAAAATTTTTGAATTGTATACATTTATCGCAAAAAAGCCCCTGCGTTTCTTTGATTTTAAAGTTTTTTCCAGCACCCAAAAAATTCTACACATCAGTGCAATACCGTAAATAATAAAACAGTCTAAACCAGTACCAACTCAGATTAAAAATGCGAAAGAAAAACAAAACTTTTCTTTGGACAATTTACTTTGACTCAACAAAAACCCGAAACGAGGGGCGACGTGTTCCAAAAAAGTTGGCTGTGTCCACACCAAAAGTGGAGGAACTTCAACGAGCAGCTAAACGGTTAGGTATGCAACCTGAAGTAGTTGATGATGCTGTGCATCCTAGTTGTCCTTGGAAACAAGTTGGTTTGGTTGTTTTACCTAAAACTGAACCTAAAAATGAAGTATTGAAAAAGATAGGAAAAGAGCTTACTAGCCTAAGACGCTAGAGCTTTTTCACTCGCCCTTTTTAGAGACAATAACTGCATTTACGATGCCGTCTTGTCCTGGGCGAGAAGTTACGCGTGCTGTTCCCAGTTCGGTTGCAATCACTGTTCCTTTTGTGATTACTCCTCGCCTGTTGTAGTCGACGTTAGCTGGGTTTTTGACTACACGCTGAATTTCTACCTTTGTAGTTTTTCCAGAAGCATCCGAGATGTTTGCTTGGTCAACTGAAAGCAGACGAATCTTTTCGTTGCCTCCATGTTTTCGAATTATTTTGCTCTTGTTTTTGCCCAGCGCAGTTTCTGCTGGGAAGAATCCTTTCTCATATCTTCTTTTCTTTCTGTTGACTCGTTTCCTTCCGCCTGAGTCTTTGCGTTTGTGTTGATCTCCGTGCCATACTGACAAGCTTACATCATCTCAATAGCTGTTCAGACTACCAAAACTTGACATATAAGCTTATCTTAATTTTGATTTTCTTCTGATGGATTTTCTTGCGTTTCGGTCTTTTCTATGTCTTTGAATATGGTCTTTAGTTGACGTTTCATTGCTCGTATGTCGTTGTTTAAACCAAAAAAGTCAGCAAAAAACTGTGTAGTTTTCAGCACCTTTCTTCTTCCCTCGCCTTCACGGGCGATTAGTTCCATGTCTTCGAGCTGTTTAAGGTGCTTGTATGAGTGGTTTCCTCTTACTTCGATAACTTGCGTTTGAAGAATTGGTTGCCTAAACGCAATATACGACAAAGTTTTGAGCGGACCAGCAGAAAGTAACGGTCTAGTTGACAGTTTTCTGACCTTACCCGTGAAGTCTGCTTTTAGTTGCATAACAAAGCGTTCGCCTTCCAGTTCAAGGATTTCAATAGCTGAGTTGCGGTTGCTGTAATCTTCCACTAGCATTTTTGCTAGTTTTCTAACTTTCTTTTTTGAGCGTGACCCTGATATGTTAGCCAAAGTTTTGAGGTCAAGGGGTCGCCCTGCTACGTATAGTCCTGCTTCCAGTAAGCACAGTTGATGAAGCAGTTTCTCGTTACTTTCCGGTTCAGATTGGCTCGGTTCGTTTGTCGTCAAACACAGGGTCTCCTATGACTGTAATGTATAGCTCTTCCATTTCTTCTTCTTGCCAAAGCCCTATTTTTCCTCTTTGAGCAAGAAACAGTAGAATAATGAACGTTTTCACTGCTTCAATTTTGTCTAAACCCGCGACAAGTTTAGAAAACGTTAACAGTTCTCCAGTTCCCACTAGTTGGCGCAGTTGTGCAAAAAGTGTTTTCATGTTGTCTTCAATTTGAAGCAAATAAAGGTCCAAGGGTGGAATAATTTCAGGTGTTGGCAGGATAGGCTCGGGCATTCTTGGCGGGCGAATGGTTTCTGCTCGTAGTACCTCGTCAAGTACGTTTAGCAGGTTATCTAATGTTGTTGAAGATAACTCATACCGCAGGGGTAGGAACATTGGTGGTGGAACAAACTGTGAAACTGCTTTTGGTGGTGGCGGAGGTTCTTCCAGTTTTAGCAAAAGCTTGGTCTTTTTCAGGTAAATTGTGCTTGACGAGTCTAACGCTACTCCTGAGGCTCGAAAATCTACTTTGCCTTGTAGTTCCATTTCTTCCAAAAACATGGTCAACAAATATGCGATGTTAACGTCCCATGGCATTATTTTTTCCAGTCTGTGGATTTCAAAAAGTATGCTCAGGGGCGGCTGGAAGTAGAACGGTTTTTTGGTTTTTTGAACCATTACGCTGTCGCCTCCTGCATTTTTGCAGTTACCACGTGGGAGTAACCACTTCGTTCGTATATTCCCCACACTTTTTTAGCTTTGCTTACCATCTCTGGTTTTAGCGTAATTACAACGAACTGCGACTTTTCGGACAACTCCACAAAAAGGTCTCCAAGCCTTGAAACGTGGAATGGGTCAAGGTGGGCATCAATTTCGTCGAACACGTAAAACGCGGTTGGCATGAAGTCTTGTAGGGCAAAAATGAATGCAACTGTTGAAACTGACCTTTCTCCGCTGCTGGCTCCACTTACAAGAATTGAAGCCTTGTTTCTAAATTGCACCTGCATGTCCATTCCTCCTGCGAATGGGTCTTCAGGGTTTTCAAGTAACAAAGCCGCTTCTCCTCCCCCTGTTAGTTTTGAGAAATATGCTCTAAAACTTGTATCTATCTTTTCGAAAGCTTCCATAAACACAGCTTTCTTTTTGCGTTCAATTTCTTCCATGAACAAGAGTATCGACTGTTTTTCTTTCTCAAGCTCGTTCATGCGTACAGACAATTCTTTGTATCTTGAAGCCTGCTCTGCATAGTGGTCTAACGACAACTGGTTTACCGCTCCAAGACGGTTTAACTCAAACCGCAGCAACTTAAGTGACGATTCAGCATTCTGAAGTTGGTCTGGCGCGATTTCCATTGGTTCATTGTAGCCTAGTTCTGTTAGCCTTTGGTTATGTTGTTGTAGCTGCATTTCACTTGTTTGTAGATTAAAATGCAGTTCATTGTAGAGCCTGTCTGAGCGCTCGTAAATTGAGTCCAGTTCCTGCAGTCGTTTGTTTAAATCGTCAAGTTGAACCGTATATTTTTTGGATTCCTGTTTGGCGTTAAGAACTGTCTTTGTTAATGCTTCTTTTGTTTGCTCCAAATCTACAAGCTTTTTCTCAAGATTCTCTTTTTCGTGGGTGGCTTCTTCGATTTCCTGCTCAACGGTAACGATTTGCGACTTCATCTTTCGCAACTGAATTCTGATGCTGTCCGCACCCACTTTGAGTATGTTATCGAACTTGGATTGAAGCGTAGCAACGTTTGTTTCAGTATTACCGATGACTTGGCGTGAACCCATAAGTTCGTTACCGATTTTTTCTCTTTCCATTTCCATTTCTTGAATTCTGGCTGGGTCCATCCTCATACGCAAATCTGCCAGTTCTTCACGTAATTTGTCGATATCTCGTTTGAGTTCATTACGTTGCTGCCTTAAAATTCCCAACTGAGTTTTTTCCGATTCACGGTTTTCGGTAATTTTTGAAACACGCTGCTCGATGCGTTTGATGTTTTGTCTTGCATGTTTTACGTTTTGGCGCACACGCCCAATTTCGCCGTCTATAGTAACAATAGTTTCTGATAATCGGGCGAGTTCCACTTTGGTTCTTTCAATTTCGTCTTTGAAACCTGTTATGTCACTTTTTCTTTTTGTCAAGTTTTTATGAAGTGCATCAATCGCCTGGTCAAGGCTCTTTACGGCGTCTTTACTGGGGATAATTGTAGAATAATCAACCGGCGCACGGTAATAACCGCTTTCAATACCGCCCTGTGCCTCGTAGAGGTCACCGTTAAGCGATACTGTTCGGTAGCCTTCTCGAGAGGCATTAAAGGCGCTTTTTTGTCTTTTGAATATAACTGTGTCTCCAAACACAAATCTTACTGCAGGCTCAAACTTTTTAGCACACCTAACAAACTGAGCAGCAATTCCCTCCACCTCTGTGATGTTTGGAACTTCAAGTATTTCTACGTCTGACAGTTCGTCGATTGGAATAATCTTGATTCTGCCCAGTTTCATGCGTTTTAATGTCTCGGCACACATGAATGCAGCATCATAGTTTTGGACAACAATCGCGTCCAGCCAACCTGCTGCTGTGGCCTGAACTGCGCGCCTGTATCCTTTTTCAACTCTGATCAACTTTTTAAGTCGCCCATAAACGCCTTTGATTGCTCCTAGGTCTGCTAATTCTTCGATGTTTCTGCGGGCGTTTTCTTCCGGAACAACTTTCTCGGCTAAATCCCTTTGAGTAGCAAACTCCAAAACAGCATCTCGTGCAGATTCTGCAATTTTTTCTGCTTGAACAATCTCTGCCTGCACGGACTCTCTTTGGGTGAGTCTTCGCTCTATTGTTTTTTCAAGGTGCTCAGAACTTTTTACCTGTTCGTTTTGAACAGTTTTTAGGTCAGAGTACGACTTCTTGAGATTTTTAAGGTTAGCTTCAAAGTTGTCTCTTCGTTTCACCAGTTCATTTAATTGACGCGTGAGAACTTTAAGTGAAGTTCTGCTTTGGATTGCGTCGCTTCTGAGTTCAACAAGTTCTTGGGTACGTTTTTCGATTGTTTCTTCAATTTCTTTGATTTTTCTGCTTTTATCTCCCAATGTTGCCCGCAGTTGAGAAGCTTCGTTTGAAACAGAGTTATATTGAGCCTGTTTTTCAGAAATCTCTTCCTGCAGCTTTTCATGTTCACGTTTTGCTCTGCGAATTTCTGTTCTGTTCTCTTTAATCTCTTCTTGTATTGCCTCTAACTTTTGCTCATTGTTCGCAATAACTTTTCTAAGACCGTCAACGCTTGCCTCTCCAGCCCCAATCTTTGTTGTTAACTCACTAATTTTTGAGCGGGCTTCTCCAATCTCATACTGAACCTCAAGAAGGCGAGTGCCGCGTTCTTCAATCATTTCAGAACCAAGTTTTCTCCACTCGGACTCAACCTCGTACCTTTGAGACCTAAGCTTTTCACGCAGTTGCCTTGAGTCCTCAACTTTGCTTCGAACCGCCTCAATTTTTGCTGTAACATCTGCTTTCTTTTTCTCTATCTCTGCGATGTCACCAAAAATCTTCATTGCTTCAAAACGTTTGATTTCCTTTTTCAAGAACATGTAACGCAAAAGTTCGTTACGTTCACGTTCCAGGTCGTCAACCCGTTTTTGAACCTCGTCGATTCGTCCCATTGCGGTTCGAATAGAGATTTCGGCTGCTCTAAGTTTGTTTTCTGCTTCAGCTTTTTCTGCATCATACTGGGCGATACCAACAAGGTCAGATATCATTTTTCGGCGGTCAACTGCAGATATTTCTGCTAAGCGTGTCAAGGTGTGCTGCAAAACAACGTTGTGTCCGGTTGGGCTGATGCCTGCCATTGATAAAATGTTGAGAATGTGCGCCCTTGAGATTCTTCTGCCGTTTAGTCTGTAAAGGCTTTGTCCTGCCCTGTTGAGTTCACGAGAAATTGTTACTGTTTGGGTGTCCACGGGCAGTCTGTTGTCGAGGTTGTCAAACTGCAACACGATTTTTGCTGTTTTTGCCTGTTTTATATTAAGGTCTGGGTAACCGTGGTAAATTAGTTTAGAAAGGCTGGCGGCGCGCATTCTTCTGGCGCTGAGCTCGCCTAACCCGAAAAGGACTGCGTCTGCAATGTTAGTTTTTCCGCTTCCGTTCGGTCCAGTTATGGCTGTAAAGCCTTTGTCTAGCTTAACGGTGGCGGTTTTCGGACCGAAGGACTTGAAGCCTTTGAGTTCAATTTTCTTTATGTAAGGCATCTTTTTCTAATTCGCCCTCGGTTTTTCGTAAATATGATTACTGTCTGTTTCACAACTTTTCTGTAATACGTTCTATAAATAAGCTGTGTTTAGACGAGAGGTTTAAACTAACTAATACAAAAGTTTCGAGGTCGGTTTTACCTGTTTTTGTCGCCCTGAAAATCTTGTGCCAACTTTTTAACAAACATTTTGACCACTTTTTTGTCACCATAAACAACAAAGTAACCGTTTTCCTCCATTTTACAAGAAAGCCGACTCTGTTTAGCAAGCTTTTTCATTTTTTCTGCCGGAATATCTTTCGAAATCTTGATTCTTACCCAATTCTGGTCTCTGGGAACTCCAGAAACAAACCTTGAACCACTTTTTGTTTCAGGCACAGTTATTTGCTGTTCCTTGAGTTTTTCCAACCAATCGTCAGCAACATCTTTTCCAAGGTTTTCGGCACAAAAAATAACAAAAGACTCCACATTTCTCATATACGTGTCAATTCTGGAAATCGTTTCCACGTGTGTTGGGTCTGCTTTAAGAACTTGAATCAATGTTTTGGCGGAACGCAAATCCTCAAAAATCTCTGCAGGAACTGTTTCTCCCCTTTCTTGAAGTTCGGCAAGTAAATCAGCCAAAACTTTCCATTTTTCTTCAAAACCCATTTATGCCACCCAAAAAACTTCCAACAGACACTAACTGCAAAAACTGCTTAAGTGTTAGAGTAAATAAAAGCGTATTCCTGACGACTTTAACGAAAATTTTTCTGTGAACTGGAAAAGTCTGTGACGTTTCACTCTTCTAGTTGTTTTGCTCGTGATTTTATCCATTCGGTGACTTTGCCTTCAGTCATTTTTTCTGCTTTGCTTTGTTCTTCCAGTTTTTCTTTTATGATTTCCAAAAGTTTTGCAGGTTTAACGGGTTTTGTAACATACGCGTCTGCTCCTTGATTTAGTGCTTCTATTGCGTTTTCTAGGCTGGGGTATCCTGTGACCATGATCTTCATCATTTTCGGGGTATCTTTGTGAAGTTTGGTTAACAGTTTTGTGCCATCCATGTCTGGAAGTTTAATGTCTAACAATGCTAAGTTGTAAAATTTGGTTTGAATTTTTTGTTCTGCTTCTTCTCCAGTTTCTGCTTCATCAATTTCGTAGCCGTTTTGCTCTAGTATGTTCTTCATGGTTTCTCGTATGTTTTTGTCGTCTTCTACGATGAGGATTTTTTGATTAGCTATTGTTACGCACCTCCTGCCTTCGTGTTGGTAAAGTAACCGTGAAAGTTGAACCTTCACTTGTTTTACTGTTTACTGTGATAAAACCGTTATGAATTTCAACAATCCTTTTGCACGTTGAAAGACCTAAACCCATACCTTGCGCCCGGGTTGTAAAGAATGGTGTAAAAATTTTTTTCAAATTTTCCTTTTTTATGCCGATGCCTGTGTCTTCAAATTTTATTTTAACAGAACCGTTTGCCCTTTTCGTTGAAACTTTCAAAGTTCCTCCATTCTTTTCCATGGCTTGTATCCCATTAACGGCAAGGTTGATAAAAACTCTTTTCAGCATGTCCCTATCTACTTCTGTTTCACAGGTGTCGTCAAATTCTACAACGGTTTTCACGTTTTCGGGAACACAGACGTGTGAGATGCTCTCTTTTACTATCGTGTTCACGTTTTCTTTCATAAATGCGGGTTTTCTTGTTGACGCAAAATACATCAAATCGTTTACTATCTTGTCAGCATACATAATTGAGTTGTGGATAATCTGGATTGTTTCCTTAGTTTTTTCTGAAATCGGCAGACCTTCAAGTTCAGTGCTGATAAAATGAGTGGCGTTTTCTATTGCCTGTAGTGGGTTTCTTAGGTCGTGTCCAACCATTGTTGCTGCTTGTCCAATTGCTGCTAATCGTTCAGTTTTTACAAGCCGTTCCTGTGACTCCTCCAGTGCTAGTGTTCGTTTTTGAACTAACTCTTCTAAATGCTCCGAATAGTTTCGCAGTGTTTCTTCGATCTGTTTTCGTCGTGTGATGTCGTTTGCTATTACTACAAACCCTGTGTGTTTTCCGGAATCATTCTTTATTGCCGTAGCCGAGATTTCAGCTGGAAACTCAACACCGTCTTTAGTTACAGCAGTGATTTCTCCTTTCCAATGTGTATTGGCTGTAAGGTTTTTTGACAGTATATTCGTTGTTTCGTTTTGACCTTGCTGTGCAAGAAACGAAAAAACGTTTTTTTCAGTCATTTCTTCTTTTGTTGAAAAACCAAGAATACCCAGTGTTGACTGGTTACACTCAACCACGTTTCCTTTGGTGTCTAGAATCACGATGGCGTCTGTAGACGCGGAGAATCCAAGTTCGATATTTGTGAGTCGTTCTTGTGTAGTTTTTAACTCCTTTTTGAGCGTGAAAAACGAAGCTACTGTTCCTTTCATGTTATCTTGGGACGTTATGAAAACTAATCCAATAAAGATGTAAGCAAAAGCGTACGAAAAAATGGTGAAATATGCTTCAAATCCCAAGCCTATTGCTAACCCAGAGAACGTGAAACAGATTAACGATAACAAAAACATGAGGTTCGATATTTCTCGTTTTTTGATGTACAAAATAGACGATGCAGTAATGGATACTGCTGATATGCTCTGGCACAAGGGTGGGATAATGAATTTTGTTGGAAGCGGAATAAACATCAAAATTGTTGAGGCGCCTAAAACTGCCAGAAATATTTTGAATGGCTTATCGAAATCTTTCATGTCCAAAATGCCTGAGATTACTACAATCAACACCGCTGAGAGTAACGGGAAAATTCCCCAGAGCAGTCCCTCGTTGATTGGTATGTTTTCCCATCCGATGTCCATGATGATGTGGTTGGGTGCAGTGAAAACAAAGGAGATGGCGAATATTAGTTTGCGTTTGTCTTTGTCTTTATAGTACATGTAGGCAAAGCCAGTTGCCAGCAGCATTGAAAGAAGTGCTAAAGAACTCCACAATGCTGCATAACCCAAGTTTTATTTCCCCTTCAACTCTTGTATATAATCTGAAAATTTATAACCGTTTTTCTCTTCAAATTTAATTCCCAGTTTAGAATACAGCTTTCTGAGAATAGTTTGTTCTATCACATGTGTTGCCGAAGACATCAGTTTGTGCAAATTTTTGGAAAATATTTCAGGTTTGTCAGCGACTTGTGTTATCTTTAGTTTTGCGTGGGTTTCCAAAAACTTGTAAATTACTGTGGTTCCCTCCTTTTTGAAAATGTGATTAAGCGTTTCATCTACTGCTTCGGCGACGACATCGTTGTAAGGTTTTGTTTTGTTGGCGGCGTTAGGTTTGTATGGCATTTGGTTGACTTCCTCAACCGTTAGTCTAGACTTGTTCTTTGTATTTTGCATTTAAATCATATGAACATGTAGTATGTATTATCATTAATACAGTTTATTCGAGTTCGGAATCAAAATATGACTATTGTAATAATATATATCATAGTTTTAATTTCCATTAAAT
This sequence comes from Candidatus Bathyarchaeota archaeon, assembly GCA_026014605.1. Classification (GTDB taxonomy): domain Archaea; phylum Thermoproteota; class Bathyarchaeia; order Bathyarchaeales; family Bathyarchaeaceae; genus Bathyarchaeum. Next base: position 1,163 of record JAOZIC010000223.1, on the reverse strand, counting down.
GTTGCATATTCCTATTCTGCTTACAAAAAATACCTGAATAAACGTCCACTTTTCAAAAACCCCAAAAACTGTAAATTGGCAGTATACAACTGATTTTAAAATGATTTTTATTAGAGCACACCATCTTTACCTTCTATCACAGTAATGGGCAAGAGATGTCTCAACATGACTGGCAAAAGTGATGTATTGATAATCGGGGCTGGCGTAATCGGTTGTGCTATCGCAAGAGAACTGTCAAAATACAACATCAAAACAGTGCTACTCGAAAAGGAAACCGATGTAGCTTCTGGTGTCAGCAAAGGTAACAGCGGGGTTCTTCATACTGGTCTCTACTACCCCAAAGGAAGTCTAAAAGCCAAACTATGTGTCGAAGGACGGCTGATGTTCCCAGAACTGGCAAAACAACTTGACGTACCCTACAACCTGTGCGGAAAACATGTAATTGCCCGAACAGAAGAAGAACTCAAAGACCTAGAAGACCTAAAAGCCGTAGGTGAAGGCAACGGCGTCAAGGGATTAACCATAATCTCTGGAGAAGAACTCAAAAAGCGCGAACCCCACCTAGATGCCCTCTACGCTTTGCATTCTCCTGTGGCTGGTATCTTTGCTCCTTATCTTTTCACTATTGCCTTGGCTGAAAACGCCCTGCACAACGGCGTAAAAGTCCACGTAAACACCAAAGTGTTAGACATACAACAGTTGAACAACGGTTTTGAAGTAGCAACCAACCAAGGAACCTTTCACACAGACATCATCATCAACAGTGCAGGTCTTTACGCAGACCAAATCTCCGCCATGTTGGGCTTAGACAACTACCAACTTTACCCCTGCAGAGGTGAATACCTCATACTCGACAAAACCTGCCGTGGATTAATCAACAGCATGGTCTATCCGGTTCCTCCAAAAGTTGCAGGTGTTCTGGGTGTTCATCTCACGCCCACATTAGATGGAAACATATTGATTGGACCCAGCGCGGAGTTCATCAACGAACGCGAAGACACAAGAACAACCAAAGAAAAAGCTCAACAATTAATTGAGGGTGCAAAGGATTTACTTCCACAAATTCCCTTAAACGAAATCATATACGGATTCTCCGCGGTGAGGTCCAAAATTACTCCGCCCGAAGAAAAGACGTCTCGTGACTTTATCATCCAAGAAGACCT